>JBGVKV010000054.1:0-5754 GCA_045123975.1 Eubacteriales bacterium
TCACGTCTACGACCGGGAAGTAACTGCGGCGGAATATTTGAAGACAGAGGCAACCTGTACAAGTGCTGCTGCATACTATTACTCCTGCGAATGTGGTGCAAAAGGAACGGCTACCTTCACAATTGGATCACCTACAGCCCACCGCTATACCTCCTCGGTCGTTGAAGCTACTTGCAACAGCGAAGGATGTACGCTGTACACCTGCAAATGCGGCGACTCATACAAGGACAATGTGAAGCCCCAGACCTATGATCACGCTTTCGAAAAAGGAAGAGTTACTCTATCCAACGGATGGAATATTGAGGCGTACATTTGCAAGAACTGTTCGCTGGATGCTTTGGCATGGGGAACCGCAGACGGCTCGATGCCGGGCGGAAAGAACAAGGTGTATTATTACGTCACGGGAGATTATGTAAACCGCAAGGACTATGAGATTGTGATATATGGCAAAGGAAACATGCCGAATCTCATTAGGAACGAATACCCTATGTGGTACGATTACCTGATTTCGCCGAAAAAGATTATTATTGCTGATGGAGTTACCTCCATTGGATCATACAATTTCTATCATCCGAACAACAAGACCAAGGTAGAGTATTGTATCTCGGATACGGTCACAACTATAAAAGCCGATGCGTTGCAATTAAAGGCCGATGAGATTGTGCTCGGGCGTGGAGTGAGAGTAATAGAGTCGTCCGGTATTGCCTATGACAAGGTAAAAACCGTATACCTTCCGAAATCATTGAAGTATATTTATAGCCTGAGTCTCAGGAGTGTATATTTTTACGAAGGTACCATAGAACAACTTTACGCCATTAAGACGGGGCCGTCTTATAGGCCTAGCACTCTGGGAAGCTATTTTGAGAGCATATTCGCTGAGTATCAATCCACCTTCTATTTTTACGTGAATGCGGAAGACATCAACGACAGGCGAGATCCTTTGAGCAATTACAAGCCGGAAAACTAAATCTCTATGCCGCAGGATCTGCTTTTGAGGTCGGAGCGATGAAAGACCCGAGTAGAAAGGATAAGGAGTTTGTGATATGAAAAAAGACGTAACGCTGTATAACGTGTTGTTCCCCTTTTGGATGCTTTTGCTGATCCCCTATCTGTGGCTGATCATTCTGCCCGGTAATTTTCTTATCGACAGTCTGGTGCTGCTGGCCGCCATGGCGATCTTTAAGATCGCCGACAGAAAACGGTGGTATAAGCAGTACATCGTGCCCATCTTCTCTTTCGGGATCTTGTCCGATCTGATCGGATCCGGCTATATGCTGCTTATGATGATCGGCTTGGACGTGGGACGTATGGGCGATGAGTGGTATCTGACCGTGCCCGCTATCCTGATTGCGGCGGCCGCCATCTTCCTTTTGAATTATTTTGTCACCTTCCGGCGGGAGGATAAGGCGATCCGGCTGAAAATGGCTCTCACGTTTGCCATCGTTACCGCACCCTATACGTTTTTGATTCCGTCCTCCTGGCTGTACGGCTGACGGGAGTGTACTATGCAAAAAGAAATACTGCGAAAAGAGAATATCCGTGAGGATCTTTTGAAAGTGATCGAAGAGCGGAAGGATATTCACTGGGAGTGGCGGCTGTGCTACATTGTCCCTCTGATTTCCCTTGCGCTGCTTATTTGTTTGGTTTGGTGTCAGCCGTGGCTGGGATTGTTGGCGTTTCTTCCGGCGGTGTATCATATCGTCCGGTTGGTTTTTGTACTGCGCGAAAGCCGCACACGCGAAAAGGAGCTTTTGTCCCGGCTCGAGCGGGGTGATCTTACCATATCTGAGGAAGTGCTGAGCCATATCGCGGAGGAGACCGTATACGAGCCCCACGTGGGGCATCGGCGCGCTCACAGTGTGAAAACAGTGCAAATCTATTATTTCCAATCGGGTGCCAGCTGGCGGCACCATCCCGTGGAAAAGCATTACGCTTGGAGCAAGCTGTACAATCTGAGCCCGGAGGGGCTGGAGAACACATCGGTGGCCGGCAATACGTTCTATTACGTTCGCCTGCAGTCCGACGGGGATATCGGGTATATCTACAACAAGAACTTTTTTGAATATCGGGAGAGTTGATATGAAAAGAGGGCAAATATCCAAAACCGCGATAGCCTATTTGCTGCTGCTTGTCCCCGTAATCTACGCCATTTTCCTTGTTTTGTCCATTTGGCTTTTCGTCACCTATTCTATCACGGTGAGCATAGCGGGGATATCTGTCGGGGTGCTGCTTTTTCTGTTCCCCATTGTTGCGGTGAATATGAACGTTGGCAGCATCGTTGTGCAGATTTTGGCGCTGCGTGCCGGCGAGCCCAAGGGAAGGATTATTTTTGCCATGGTACTGTCTTTGATCGGTATTGCCATCACGGTCTTTTTTACGGGCAGTGTGCTGGAGAGAATGATAAGCAGTGTGTGACCGATATTTACTAAGGAGTAATCTATGTACAATACGAAAATGATGATCGTCATGCGGCGGGATCTGAAAATGCGGAAGGGCAAGATTGCCGCGCAGGCGGGACACGCCTGCATTGAGGCGTTGCTGATGGCGATGCATAAAGAAGGACGCCTTGCCGATTTGGTAGAGTCCCCCGAGGGGATGATGCTCCGGATGGACGGTCGTGAAGCAACGCCCCTGACGGAATGGTTTGGCGGTGGCGTGGCCAAGATCTGCGTATACGTGGATTCCGAGGAGGAGCTGATGGCCATCGCCGCCAAAGCGGAGGAGATGGGCATCATTGCGGCGGTGATCACCGATGCCGGCGCCACGGAATTTCACGGCGTGCCCACCCGCACCTGCCTGGCCCTGGAGCCCCTGCCCGCCGAGGTGGCCGATACGCTGACCGGCGGCTTGCCGCTGTACTGAGGAGAATGACTGTGAATAAAGAAAGACTGACCAAAGAGAATATCCGCGCGGATCTGCTGTCGATCCGCAAGTCCCGCTTTGCGGTGCTGCGCACCGTGTTTTTGCTGACCTTCGTGCCTTTGCACCTGATTGCGTTGTTTATCATCTGGGTGTTCCAGTCCCTCGTGGGCAAAATCCTGTTTTACGTGGCGCTGGGCATCTCGGTGTGGTATTTTTATGAGATCATCCGTCACGCGCTGTACAAAAAATCCGTCCGTGACGGCAAGTACATAATCGATGCCGCCATCCTTACCGGCGTGGAGGAGATCACGGTGGTGGAGTCAAAAAGCCGCCACTCCGTGGTCAGACGTTCCGTACCCCACCTCCTGTTCGGGGAGAGGAAATGGCGGATTGATCCCGTGAACGGAGCCGACAGGGAATCGGCACGTGCCGCAGCGGAAATAGGCGACACCTACGTGGTAGTATCAAAATCCGAGGGATCGCCCATACTGTGCGCATACAACATCAAGCAGTTTGAAAACGAGGAATTGAAATGAGTGTAAAAGAATGCCTGGGAAAAACCGTGTCTGCCTCCCGTACGGAGCAGGCCCAGATACTGATGTACGATACGCTGAACGGGTACAAGCGACTGTTCGGCGGACGGCTGATGGAGTGGATCGACGTGGTGGCGGCCGTGGTGGCCCGCCGTCATTCCGGATGCGCCGTTACCACCGCTTCGGTGGACACCTTGACCTTTACCGCGCCGGCCTACGTGGATGACACCGTGATCCTGCAGGGATATATTACCCATGCGGGACGGACGTCCATGGAGATCTGCGTGCGAACCTTTGTGGAAAACCTGGACGGATCCCGGAGAGAGATCAACCGTGCCTATCTGGTGATGGTAGCGCTGGACGAGAACGGCAAGCCTACGCCGGTGCCGGCGGTGATCCCCGAAACCGAGGAGGAAAAACGGGAATACGAGGAAGCGATCCGCCGTCGCGAATACCGTGAGATTCGCCGCCGCGAACATTTTTAAGGAAATTGCTTGGTTAGCGGTTGGTGGAGACAGTAGCTCCCATCGTTTGTTTTGCCGGAATTGCAGCCGAACATTTTTAAGGAAATTGCTTGGTTAGCGGTTGGTAGAGGCAGCGACTCTCATCGTTTGTTTTGCCGGAATTGCGGCAAGGTATGGGGGCAATTGCATGCTCAGCGGTTGGTGGAGGCAGCGGCTCCCATCGTTTGTTTTGCCGGAATTGCGGCAGAACATTAAGGCAATTGCTTCTTTATCCGAGAGTGGAGACAGCGGCTCCCATCGTTCGCTTAACTGGAGTTGCATTAAATACAGAAAAAAGAGCTGTTGCGAAATGCAGCAGCTCTTCATTTTTATGCCAGCCCTGTCTGGGATTTCAGCTTGGACAACAGCCGGATCAGCGGTATGGCCAACAAAAATGCCAAAACGAAATTGGCCACGCCGTGGGTGATGTCGAAGGGAATGCCCGATAGAATATAGGCGATGGCTGCGGCAGGACCGCCACGGAACAGCCAGGGGATAGCCGTCAGCGATCCGAAGGCCAATCCGTACACGCCGCTGAGTGATGCCCAGCCGAGAGCGGCCGCAAGCGGACGTGCTTTTTTCATCGGAGGGACCAACATAACCATTCCCCACAAAATGAACCATATGTACAGATAGGAAACCCACCAGATACCAAAGCCGTAGCAGAGTCCCTCCAGGAGGATGAACACGCCGATCCCCGGCAAAGCGCCGTATCGGTACACCCGTGTCCACACGATGATGAAAAGGGATACCAGCTCAATGTTGGGGAGGGAAGCGGCGATGATCTGGGAGACGAACAAAAGCGCGCCGAACAAGGCTCCCAGTACGATATACAGCGTTCGGGCGTAGGTGCGGGATTTCATCAGTATCCCGTTTTCAGAGTAATCTCAAACTTGTCGCCGTCGGCGATGGGCGTGGTGTCCACACCGGTGAAAAGATCGCCGCCGTCCTTGGTGAAGCACCACCACTGCTGTTTAGCATCATCGATGGTGACTCCGTTTACAGTCTTGACGAAGAGGCCGTACTGGCTTTCCTCACCCGCGATCAGATCTTCCTCCTCCAAAGCACCGCGCAGATATTCCGCTTCGGTGGTAATGGATTTGGTCACGGTGTCCGCACCGTCCACGATGATCTCGACGGTGATGGTTTTTGTTCCCACCTGGGGTTGTGCCTGTGTGCAGGCAGTGCACAGTACCGTAGCCGCGATCAGCACTGCGAAAACAAGAAGAAGCGTGCGAAAAAGTTTCGTTTGTTTCATTGTTTGTTTTCCTTTCTTTTAGATATAATAAGATGTTTCGGCGCAGGAGTCACAACAGCGGCAAAGCCGCTCCGACGATCCGCGGGCGTTGTGCGCTTGGGAGCAAAGTCTTTCGGCTGATGGGCGTAGCTGCGTGCCGCCTTCCCGCAAAAAATGCAGTGGCAGTCGGTATCCGCGGCGGATACAGGGTGTGCAGCGCCCAAACACGGCGACGGGTTCGCGGCGGAATTGCACCGCCTTCCTTTTTCTCCGTCCTGCGACGGAGTAAGTATAGCACGCGTCGGAGATATTGTCAAGGCGGGAGCCGCGCGGTGTTTTTTTCTTTTGTTTTCATGAAACATTTTTCACGGTTTTTTCGTCTAACACACAGAATCCATAAAAAGGAGCAGGCGCTATGAAAAGAAACGGCAAACGCATTCTGGCAGGTATCCTTTGCGCGATCCTGGTTGTGTCGCCCCTGGCATCCTGCGAAACCGTTACACCTCCCCAGCGTGATAAGGAAAAGGACGTGATCGTCATTCCCGTAGATGACGCGATCCGTGTGGAGAGTGCCGAGGCGGATATCCCCGAAGCCTTGCGGCAGATCACTGTGTCCAAC
>JBGVKV010000055.1:0-6591 GCA_045123975.1 Eubacteriales bacterium
TCATAGAGCATTTTGCCGCCGATGAAGCAGAGCAGAAACAGTGCGATCCAGGGGATCAGCTTCTCGAAGAAGTGGAAATACTGGACGATGGTGTGGACGCAGATCCAGCCGATCATGGGCATCAGGCCCTGAAAAACGGCGAAGATGCCCGCAATGCCCGCCATCTTGGGGCGCTTCATGCAGGGCTCGTTGAGGCCATTGGCCAGAGAAACCGAGAAAGCATCCATCGCCAGACCCACGCCCAGCAGAATGCTGGTGGTAAAAAAGCTGAAATCCAAAACCATTGTGTTCTCCCCCATTCATCTTATGAAAAGCCAGATATGGTACAGACCATACCTGGCGTCGTTTCTGGATAAAAAAACAGACTCCATGTATAGCCGCGACAGCATACATGAGTCTCGCAATTTGAAGCAAGCCAGACCGAATGGCGGCCAGGATGTTGACTTGCTACGCGAAAATGCGCTCGCTACTCCCTCATTACGGGAGATATTTTAGCATAAAATCCATAAATTGTCAAGTGGGAGGATATAATTTTCCGTGATTACGGGGTTCGATCAATGGAATACAGCGAGTTCATTACCAGCCACAGCTGGGGGAAATACCGCATAATATTCCACACGCTGCCGCCTGCTAAATTATATTCACGGAGCAGCCTCAGTTTTTGATCCATGCTGCGGGCATCGTCAAACCACACCACGTGCTCGCGCACGTTTCCTGTAGCCGGATCTCTTTCAAAGTAGTTGAAATAGGGCGTCTGTGCCGTTTCATCAAATTGGATCTCGGCCTTTTTATCCGATGCAAGCTGAACTGCCGTCACGTTGGAGAGCGCCCGGGCCTGGGACTCACCCCGCACAAAGGGAAGGGTCCAGTCGTAGGCGTAGTTGGGAATGCCGAGGAAGATTTTATCGTTCGGAATTTCTGTTATTGCGTAGTCGATTACCCGCCGCACTTCGGGCAGGGGAGACACTGCCTGAGGCGGACCGTAGGTATATCCCCATTCGTAGGTCATAAGGAGGGAGTAATCCACCGCATTGCCCACAGCTCCGTAGTCGTGGCCTTCGTACAAAAGTCCACGCTGATCTGCGGAGCTTTTCGGTGCCAGAGAGGCGAACAGAACGTATCCCTCCGGAGTCAGCTGCTCTCTCAGTTTATTAAGAAAAGCTGGATACGCTTCCCGATATTCCGCCGGAATATATTCAAAATCCACGTCCAACCCGCCATAGCCTTTTTCTCGGAGGACTGCCAGCGTATTTTCGATTACCCGATCCGCCAGCGCCTCATTCTGTAGAATACCGGCTACCAATTCATTGGAGAACGTGCCTTCCTCCGTCAGGGAGGTCAGCATCATAAGTGGGGTAGTTCCATATTCCTTGGCCAGTGCAATCAGCTCACTGTCGCCGCCGGTAGGTGGGATCAGCGTCCCGTCGGGACGAATACCGTAGGTGAATATGGACAGATACGTCAGATAGGGCAGGGTGGTTCGCAGTACACTGCGGTCTATGTAGGGATAGGCGTATCCGTTGGTTTTCACAGTGCCTAAAGGCGGTGTTTCATAGCTGATGTTCAAGATCTGTCCCGGATAGATGTAATTTCCGCCTGATAGTTGAGGATTGTTTCGCCACAGCTGATTCAACGTTACCCCGTAGGCACTCGCGATGGATTGCAGTGTATCGCCACCTCTTACGGTGTAGGTGAGGGTAGGATATAAAAGGACAAGAGTCTGCCCAACGCTCAATTTTTCCGGATTTTCCAGATTGTTGTCGGTGATGATTCGCGACGGGGTGGTATGGTTCTTCTTCGCAATGGAATAGACGGAGTCTCCCTCCCTGACGGTATATATAATCATAAAGCCCTCCGGTATGTGTTGTCACTGTCCAGTATATGTGTTCGATATAAAATGGTTCCGATTGGAATAAAAACTCTTCCATTTGCAATAATAAAAAGGTATAATAGAAATATATACGCACCATTTCCGGTCTATATGAACAGGAGGAGCAGTTGTGAGAATTCATTCAGTACAGGGACGGGAGATCATTGACTCCCGCGGTAATCCAACGGTAGAAGCAACCGTCGTGCTGGCGGACGGTACGGTAGGACAGGCATCGGTGCCCTCGGGGGCGTCCACGGGACAATTTGAAGCATTGGAACTCCGGGACAACGATCCCAGCCGTTATGGCGGTAAAGGAGTTACCCAGGCGGTTGTCAACATCAATACCACCATTCGCGAGGCCATCGTGGGCGAGCACGCGTCCTTTTATGACGTGGACCGTATTCTTTTGAGCACAGACGGAACGGAGGATAAATCCAAGTTGGGCGCCAACGCCACCCTGGCGGTGTCGTTGGCTACGGCCAGAGCCGCCGCGGCCGATCTGTCCTTGCCTTTGTACCAGTATCTCGGCGGTCGGAACGGCGTGCGGCTGCCCGTGCCGCTGATGAACATCCTCAACGGCGGTGCCCACGCCTCCAATAATCTGGACGTGCAGGAGTTTATGATCGTGCCCGCGGGATTTCCCACCTTTGCGGAAGCACTCCGTGCAGGGGTAGAGATCTATCATACGCTGGGCAGGAATCTGAAAAAAGCGGGCAAGAGCACCGCTGTGGGAGACGAGGGCGGCTTTGCTCCCGATCTGCAGGAAGATCGGGAGGCCATTGAATATATCCTCACCGCCATTCACGACGCCGGCTACGATACCGGGCGCGTGAAGGTGGCGCTGGACGTGGCGGCCAGTGAATGGGCGACCGACGGGAAATACCATATGCCCAAGGAAAACCGGGATATGACCACCGAGGATCTGGTGAAACGGTGGGAAAGCCTGGCGAGTGAGTATCCTATTTTCTCCATTGAGGATGGCGTGGGTGAAAACGACCGGGAGGGCTGGCGGCAGCTGACGGCGGCGCTGGGTCACAAGATTCTCCTCGTAGGTGACGACTTCTTCGTAACGAATCCCCGCCGCCTGCGGGATGGCATTGCCAATAAGGAGGCCAATGCGGTGCTTGTCAAGCCGAATCAGATCGGTACGCTGACGGAAACGCTGGAGGTGATCCGTATTGCCTCCGAGGCGGGATACCGCAGTATCGTTTCCCACCGCTCCGGAGAAACGGGCGACACCACGATCGCGGATATCGCCGTGGCCACCAACGCGGGATTTATCAAAACCGGCGCACCCTGCCGTTACGAGCGGGTAGCAAAATACAACCGTCTTCTGCAAATCGAGCGGGAATTGGGCCCTGCCGCCGTGTACGGTCCCTGGGGTGTGTAAATTTGGCCCATCCCCTTGCAATTTGCGAAAAAATATGATATAATCATGAGGCTATATGAAAGCAAGCCGCAAAATAAGGCCATACCAGTCGGGGAGGTAGCGGGTCCTTGTACCTGAAATCCGCTGAAGCAGGGATGGAATCCTATTTTGAGGGCTGTAGATGTGTGGTCTGCGCCGCAGCAGGCTGTGTTGAGGAATGGGTCTTGCGCGATTGGCGGCTGTGAACCATGTCAGGTGGGGAACCAAGCAGCATTAAGCAGTTGAGTCGATGCGCCGCGAGGTTGCCTGTTCTGAGCAGACTCTTCGGAATGCGCACATAAATACATGCTCGATCTTTAGGTGTATGGTCTTATTTTGCGGCTTTGCTTATATTTTTGAAGGAGGGTACTCATGTATCAAGCGTTATACCGTAAATACCGTCCCTCCGTTTTCTCGGACGTGTGCGGACAGGAGCATATCACTTCCGTTCTCCGCTACGAAACCGAAAGCGGCCGCGTTTCCCACGCCTATCTGTTCTGCGGATCCCGTGGTACGGGTAAGACTACCTGTGCCAAGATTCTGGCGAAGGCGGTCAACTGTGAGAATCCAAGGAACGGGGAGCCCTGCGGCGTGTGTGAATCCTGCCGTGCCATCGATGCGGGCAGTGCACCCGACGTGCTTGAGATGGACGCCGCATCCAACAACGGCGTTGACTATATCCGCGATCTGCGGGATACGGTGGCCTATACGCCCGCGATGCTGAAAAAGCGGGTGTACATCATTGATGAGGTACATATGCTCTCTACCAGTGCGTTCAACGCATTGCTGAAAACCTTGGAGGAGCCGCCGGAATACGTGGTGTTCATTCTGGCCACTACGGAGCTTCATAAATTACCCTCGACTATCATTTCCCGCTGTCAGCGGTTTGACTTCCGCCGTATTCCTTTGCAGGTGCTGAGCGACCGTCTTATGTATATCGCTGCAGAGGAAAATATCCATCTGGAGCCTGCGGCGGCTCAGCAGATTGCCAAGCAGGCCCAGGGCGGTATGCGTGACGCCATCAGCCTGTTTGAGTTGTGCGGCGGCGGTGGTGCCGACGTGACTCTCTCCCGGGTGGAGGAGGTTTTGGGACTCTCTTCCTACGATTTTCTTCGTTCCGTGGCACTTGCTTTGGCCAAGGGTGATATGCAATCCCTGTTTGGAATGATCGATTCCGTCTGCACGTCCTCCAAGGATATTGCCGTGTTCTGGCAGGAGCTGTCCGCCTTCTACCGCGATATGATGGTGGATAAGTACTGCGCCGATACGGCAGCGTATCTGGATCTGACGGAGCAGGAAACGGCGATTTTACGCGAGGTATCCTCGCAGTTCTCCATCCGTACGCTGACGTATCATTGCGGTGTTTTGGATACGGCTATGGCTAATATGCAGCGCGCACCGCATATGAAACGCACCATTGCGGAATTTGCCTGCATGCGTATGTGCGATCCCCGTCTGGATACGTCCAACGAAGCGCTGTCCGCCCGGATCACCCAGTTGGAAGACCGACTTGCCATGGTGGAGATCGGCGGCGTGAGCGCCCCGGTGCAGACTGCAGCGGCTGAGCCGGTGCGAGCACCTGTGACCGATTCCCTCATTTCCACACCGCCTCCGGTGAAGGAGGAAGTCCCTTCTGCGGAGGAGATGGAATTCGATCCTCTGCCGGACGTCAGCGAGTTCCTTGAGAAAATGGGACAGATCGATAAACAGGCGCAAAGTTTCCTCGGCAGTGCGGAGATCCTGGTTTCCGCTGACGGAAAGCAGGTGCGAATTCTTACCGATAACGCTTTTTCTCTTATGATGCTATCCAAGGATACGGCAAAGAGCGCCATTGCACGGGCCATGGCTTTGTGCCGCATCACAAACGGACAGGCGGAGATCCGCGTAAGCGAAGCACCGAAAAAATCCACCGGCTATGCGGTGGACAGTGAACTGTATTAAATTATATCTATATACGAATTTCGGAGGTTATACGAATGAAAGCAAGATTGCCGAAGGGTATGGGCGGCGGCCCCCAGAATATGCAGGGAATGCTCCGCCAGGCTCAGAAGATGCAGGAAGATATGGCTACTCTCCAGGAGGATCTGGACAACCGCGAGTATGACGTCAGCGCAGGCGGCGGCGTGGTTCGCGTAAAGATTACCGGTAAGTTGGAGATCAAGTCTATCGATATCGAGCCCGAGATCGTGGATCCCGACGATATTGAAACCTTGTCCGATATTCTTGTTGCCGCTGTAAACGAGGCCATCAAGAAGGTCAATGAGACCAACAACGAGGAAATGTCCAAGGTGACCGGTGCTCTCAATATCCCCGGTCTGCCCGGTATGTTCTGATATGGCGGAATATATCGAACCGCTGCAGCGGCTGGCGGATAAATTCCGCAAGCTGGACGGAATCGGTGCGAAAACGGCCCTCCGTCTTGCGTTTTGTGTCCTGAATTTTACAGAGGCAGAGGCAAGAGAATTTGCCGACGCGCTGATTGCGGCAAAAACGGATATCTGCCTTTGCGAAAAATGCCAGAATATCTCCACCGGACCTCTCTGTTCCGTTTGCCTGTCCGAGGATCGGGACGAGAGCGTTATCTGCGTGGTGGAGGATCCCCGTGCGGTGATCGCTATTGAGAAGATGCACGGCTACCGCGGATTGTATCACGTGCTTCACGGGGCTCTGTCCCCCATGCGGCACATCGGTCCCGATCAGATTAAGATCAAGGAATTGATGGCACGCATCGAGGAGGGAAATGTGGGCGAGGTGATTCTTGCCACCAACTCCACCGTGGAGGGAGAGGCTACCGCCATGTATCTGGCCCGGTTGATTGCCCCTTACGGCGTGAAGATCAGCCGCATCGCTAACGGTGTGCCCGTGGGCGGTGATCTGGAATACACCGACGAGATCACCCTCAAACGTGCTCTCGACGGACGTTACGATATGAATTAAAAAACACCCCATCCGGGGTGTTTTTTCTGGTTTTTACCCAACTCAATGACGGTGAGACGTATAGAACTTCTGCAGATCAAAAGTCAGCTTGCCATCCTCACCGGCTACAAATCCCAGCTTCTTGAGAAGCACGGGATCACCGCATCCCTCGGCGGCCGTCAGCGTGGGGATACCGCATCGGAACAGAAAGCTCATGGCGGCCCGTGCCATGATCATCATACCTTCCTCGTCCTCCACACCGGGGCAGGTGCGAAGATCGTGAAATTCACCTCGATCCCCCTTGAGGGAGAACTGGCACACGCCGATGGGGAAACGGACGGTCTTTCCGTCCTCCTCGCATTCGTTGGCCAGATAGGCAAAGTCGGATTCAATATAT
>JBGVKV010000056.1:0-5844 GCA_045123975.1 Eubacteriales bacterium
GCTGGACGAGGTGCACATCACCGCCAACAAGAACGCCATTCCCAACGATCCCGAAAGCCCCTTCGTGACCAGCGGTATCCGTCTGGGCACGCCGGCTGTGACCTCCCGCGGATTCGGCGAAGCCGAAATGCGTCAGATCGCCCGCTGGATCAAGAAAGTGGCCACCGATTTTGAAGCAAGCAAGGATCGCATCTCCGCCGAGGTTCAAGCGCTGTGCGAGAAATTCCCGATTTACAGATAATAAATATTCGGGGGTGCTTTTGCAAAAGCACCCCCGCACCCCCGCAAAAACCTTTACATAAAAAGTTTTAGTCGAGTTTTTTCAAAAACTCGCGGGGTATGGGGCAGCGCCCCACCGTATCCCCCACGGAGGCTTACATGAAAACTGACATTATCGTAGTTGGCGGCGGTGGCCGCGAACACGCGCTGATCAAAGCGCTGAAGAAAAGTCCCGAAATCGGCGTGATCTACGCCCTGCCGGGCAACGGCGGTATGGCCGCCGACGCGATCTGCGTGCCGGAGATCGGTGCGAAGGAGATCGACAAGATCGTGGCCTTCGCCACCTCTCATAACATCGGCTTTGCCGTGGTAGCACCGGACGATCCGCTGGTGCTGGGCTGTGCCGACGCACTGATTGAGGCCGGCATTCCCACCTTCGGTCCGAAAAAGAACGCGGCCATCATCGAGGGAAGCAAGGTCTTCTCCAAGAATTTGATGAAGAAATACGGCATTCCCACCGCGGCCTACGAAACCTTTGAGGATGCGGCGGCGGCACTGGCCTACGTACAGACGTGCGCCATTCCCACCGTGGTCAAGGCGGATGGGTTGGCACTGGGTAAGGGCGTTATCATCGCCATGACCAGAGAGGAAGCCATCGATGCCGTTCGCTCCATTATGGAGGACAAGGCCTTTGGCGAGAGCGGTTCCCGCATCGTTATCGAGGAATTCCTCACGGGCCCTGAGGTATCCGTTCTCTCCTTCACCGACGGCAAGACCGTGATCCCCATGATCTCCTCTATGGATCACAAGCGGATCGGCGATAACGACACCGGTCTGAACACCGGCGGTATGGGCACCATCGCCCCCAATCCCTACTACACCGACGAGATCGCGGATATTTGCATGAAGGAGATCTTTTTGCCCACCATCCGTGCCATGGAAGCGGAAGGACGTCCCTTTGCGGGATGCCTCTACTTCGGACTCATGCTGACACCGAACGGCCCCAAGGTCATCGAGTACAACTGCCGTTTCGGCGATCCCGAAACCCAGGTGGTACTGCCCCTGCTGGATTCCGATCTGTTCACCATTATGAAGGCATGCGCATCCGGAAATCTGACGCCGGATCTGGTGAAATGGAAAAACAGCCACGCCTGCTGCGTGGTATTGGCTTCCAATGGCTATCCCGTAAAGTATCAGAGCGGATTTGAGATCGCCGTACAGGACGGCTTTGAGGCGGAGTTGTACGTGGCAGGCGCCAAGCTGGCGGATGGAAAGCTCCTGACGGCCGGCGGCCGTGTTCTGGGCGTGACCGCTGTGGCGGACACGCTGGAAAATGCTATCGCTTTGGCATACAAGAACGCCGATCTCGTTTCCTTTGAAGGCGCGTACCGCCGCAGTGATATCGGTCAGCGCGCTTTGGCAGCCGGTAAATCAAACTGAGAGGTTACATATGGTATACAGAATCTTTGTTGAAAAAAAGAAAGAACTGGCAGGCGAGGCCCGCTCCCTTCTTTCCGACATCCGCACCCTTTTGTCCATCACATCCGTGACGGACGTCCGTGTCCTCAACCGCTATGACGTGGAGGGCATCTCCCTTGAGCTGTTCGAGAACTGCAAGAACACCATCTTTGCGGAGCCCCAGCTGGACATCGTTACCGATTCCCTGCAGGCCGACGCCAATGACACCGTATTTGCCGTGGAATATCTGCCCGGTCAGTTCAACCAGAGAGCCGACTCCGCCGCACAGTGCGTTCAGCTCCTCTCTCAGGGAGAAAGACCTCTGGTGGAGACAGCCAAGGTATACGTTCTCACCGGCGACGTAAGCGCGGACGAGCTGGCCGCCATCAAGAAGTACGTAATCAATCCCGTGGAGGCCCGCGAGGCATCCCTGGAAACGAAGGAAACCCTGGTTGCCGAGTATCCTACTCCTGCGGACGTGGCTGTGCTCACAGGCTTCTGTGAGCTGGATGAGGCCGGCCTTGCCGACTTCGTGAAGAAGTACGGTCTGGCTATGGACCAGGCGGACGCCGCTTTCTGCCAGGCATACTTCCGCAAAGAGCAGCGGGATCCCACCATCACCGAGATCCGCATGATCGACACCTACTGGAGCGATCACTGCCGTCACACCACCTTCCTCACCACCATCGACTCCGTATCCTTTGAGGATGCGGCTACCCAGGCATCCTGGCAGCGGTATCTGGATACCCGCCACGCTTTGGGCCGTGACGCCAAGCCCCTGAACTTTATGGACATCGCCACCATCGGTGCGAAATCCCTGAAGGCACAGGGCAAACTGACGAAGCTGGACGAGAGCGAAGAGATCAACGCCTGCACCGTTAAGATGAAAGTCAATCACAACGGTACCGAGGAAGACTGGCTGCTGCTCTTCAAGAACGAAACCCACAACCATCCCACCGAAATCGAGCCCTTCGGCGGTGCGGCCACCTGTATCGGCGGCGCTATCCGCGATCCGCTGTCCGGCCGTTCCTACGTGTACGCCGCTATGCGTGTGACCGGCGCAGCCGATCCCACCCGCCCCGTTTCCGAGACTATGCCCGGCAAATTGCCCCAGCGCAAGATCGTGACCACGGCGGCTGCCGGCTACTCCTCCTACGGTAACCAGATCGGTCTGGCTACCGGTATGGTAGACGAGATCTATCACCCCGGCTACGCGGCCAAGCGTATGGAGATCGGCGCCGTGATCGCCGCCGCTCCTGCGGAAAACGTACGCCGCGAGGTTCCGGCCCCCGGTGACGTGGTCATTCTGCTGGGCGGCCGTACCGGCCGTGACGGATGCGGCGGTGCCACCGGCTCCTCCAAGTCCCACACCACCGAATCTCTGACCTCCTGCGGTGCAGAGGTTCAGAAGGGTAACGCCCCCGAGGAGAGAAAGCTCCAGAGATTGTTCCGCAATCCCGAGGCGTCCCGCCTGATCAAGCGCTGCAACGACTTCGGTGCCGGCGGTGTATCCGTTGCTATCGGTGAGCTGGCCGACGGTCTGCGCATCGATCTGGACCGCGTTCCCAAGAAGTACGAGGGTCTGGACGGAACCGAGCTGGCTATCAGCGAATCTCAGGAGAGAATGGCTGTAGTCGTTGAGGCCGGCGACGTAGAACGCTTCTGCGAAATTGCCGCAAGCGAAAATCTGGAATCCACCGTGGTGGCCAACGTCACCGAGGAAGCCCGCCTGACTATGCTGTGGCGCGGCAAGGTGATCGTAGATATCTCCCGCGAATTTTTGAACTCCAACGGTGCGGAGAAGCACACCACCGCCTGCGTGGCTCAGCCCAAGGCGGAGGACAAGGCCGCTGTGACCTCCTTCACCGAGTCATACAAGGCTTTGGCCGCCGATCTGAATATCTGCTCCAAGCGTGGTCTCTCCGAGACCTTCGACTCCACCATCGGTGCGGGCACCCTGCTGATGCCCTTCGGCGGTAAGAATCAGCGGACTCCCATTCAGGCTATGGCCCACAAGATCTCCTGCGAGACCGGCGACACCGACACCGCATCCTTTATGGCATGGGGTTACAACCCGGTGATCACCTCCCGCGATCCCTACACCGGTGCGTATCTGGCCGTTGTGGAATCCATCTCCAAGCTGATCGCCTCCGGCGCATCCTTTGAGGATGTATATCTGACCTTCCAGGAATATTTCGAGAAGCCCATGAAGGATCCCAAGCGTTGGGGTAAGCCTCTGGCGGCCCTGCTGGGCTCTTTGGACGCACAGCTGGATCTGGGCGTGGCTTCCATCGGCGGTAAGGACTCCATGAGCGGCTCCTTCGAGGATCTGGACGTTCCTCCGACTCTGGTTTCCTTCGCCGTAACCACCGGCAAGACCACCGACGTTGTGACCAACGATTTCAAGGCGGCAGGCAACCGCGTGGCCCTCTTTGTGCCCGAGTACAAGGAAAGCGGCCGCCCCGATCCTGCTTCCCTGATCGCTCTGTATAACAAGATTCATGCACTGATGGCAGAGGGCAAGATCCTCGCCGCATATACTCCCACCTACGGCGGCATCGCCGAGGCGGTTATGAAGATGGCCATGGGTAACGGCTTCGGCTTCGCTTACGACGAGAGCGCCCAGCTGAACACCCTGTTCTCTCATCTGTACGGCGCATTCGTGTGCGAGATGGCACAGGGAGGCGAGGAGGGCGACACCCTCGGCGTGATCACCGCAGACGGTGCTTTCACCTGGCACGGTGAGGCTGTATCCACCGCCGATCTGGATGCTCTGTACGAGAACAAGCTGGAGAAGGTTTACTCCTGCAACATCAGCCAGACAAACACCAAGACGGAGATCCCCCTGTTCAAGGCAGAAAAGCACGCCGCACCGGCTGTGAAGATCGCCCGTCCCCGGGTTCTGATCCCCGTATTCCCCGGCACCAACTGCGAGTACGATTCCGCCAAGGCGGTTGAGGCTGCAGGGGCCGAGGCCAAGCTGTTCATCATCCGCAACCTGACCTCCGACGACGTTGCCCGTTCTTCCGAGGCATTCGCTCAGGAGATCGCCCAGTCCCAGATCATCTTCGTTCCCGGCGGATTCTCCGGCGGTGACGAGCCCGACGGATCCGGTAAGTTCATCACCTCCTTCTTCCGCGGTGCGGCTGTTAAGGAACAGGTAACGAAGTTGCTGGACAACCGTGACGGTCTGATGTGCGGTATCTGCAACGGCTTCCAGGCGCTGATCAAGCTGGGTCTGGTTCCCTACGGTAAGATCACCGACGGTGATGCAAACGCGCCCACGTTGACCTTCAACACCATCGGCCGCCACCAGTCCAAGCTGGTACGCACCCGCATCACCTCCAACAAGTCTCCCTGGCTGGCACTGACCGAGCCCGGCGAGATCTACACGGTGCCGATCTCCCACGGTGAGGGTCGATTCCTCGCCGATGAGGCCACCATCCGTGCGCTGGCCGAGAACGGACAGATCGCCACCCAGTACGTGGATCTGGACGGCAACGTGACCGACAACATCCAGTACAATCCCAACAACTCCGCCGCCGCCATCGAGGGTATCACCTCTCCCGACGGCCGCGTATTCGGTAAGATGGGCCACTCCGAGCGTATCGGTGCCGGTCTGTACCAGAACGTTCCCGGCAACTTCGACATCCGTATGTTCGAAGCCGCTGTGAAGTATTTTAAGTAAGCGTTTTATCAAGAAAAGGCTGTTGCAAATGCAACAGCCTTTTCTTTTATTCCGTTGTATATAGTTCGTCGTAATACCACCGCGCAGGATTTTCCATAATGTATCTTACGTGCTCCTCGTAATCTTGTCGATCGCGGATGACGTGGTCGTAAAATAATTTCTGCCAGATAGAGTGTCCAATGCGTTTTGTTACATATCCCTTCATTTGTTGAACAACACGAGACAGGGTAGGGGCGACCATCGGTCGTCCGTATTCGTCACAATGAATTTGTAACAGTATATGAATATGGTTTGGCATTATCACATAATAATCCACTGTTATCGCAGAATATACATTTGATATATTCTGGATCGCTTCATCAACAATTTTTCCGCACGGAGACAGAACAACATCTTGCGGACGACCAATGGTCGCCCCTACATGATTCCAAAAACAATTTCGTCTATCCTTTGTACATATCGTAATAAAATACGCACCG
>JBGVKV010000057.1:0-2424 GCA_045123975.1 Eubacteriales bacterium
GTACGGTGAAGGCCATCGCTCACTACTATGTATTCGGTCAAAAGGACAACAACGATGTGTATCTGGCCGGTGATTCCGTTTCCAAGCTGGAATATCCCCTTCGTCCCGATTTGATCACGTCGGCGGGAAAGAAATTCGAAACGCTGTACAACAATCATTTCAAGGGCACAGGTGCCAACGTATATGCCGCTATCATTCCCGACAAGAATTATTTCTTAGCGGAGAAGAACGGCTATCCCTCCATTGATTACGCGGAACTTCTGAAGCTGTTCCGGGAAAGCACTCCGGACTTCAAGCACATTGATCTGTTTGATTCCCTGACGATCGATCAGTATTACCGCACCGATACCCACTGGCGGCAGGAATGTCTGTCCGGCGTGGTGGACGTGCTGGCAAGCGGCATGAACATCGCGGACCGACTGAATTGGGATTACGTGGAGAATACGGCGGAGGTCCCCTTCTACGGCGTGTATTACGGCCAGGCGGCGCTGCCCATGGCTCCCGATGCGCTGGTATATCTGACAAATCCCATTCTGGACGGATGCACGGTGTACAACTATGAAACCGGTAAGACCACCGGCATCTACGATATGGATCAGCTCGCCGGGGACGACCCCTACGAGGTATTCCTCTCCGGTGCGGCGGCACTTCTCACCATTGAGAATCCTGCCTGCACGGACGGCCGTGAACTTGTGGTGTTCCGTGATTCCTTCGGCAGCAGCATCGTGCCGCTTCTGGCCGGTGCTTACTCCAAGATCACTCTGGTGGACATCCGCTACGTGGACAGCAATTATCTGCCCAATCTGGTGGATCTGAGTACCGCGGACGACGTACTGTTCCTGTACAGTGCTATGATCCTGAATCAGTCCACTATGCTGAAGTAATAAAGGCAATAAACAAAAGGCAACTGCGTTCGCAGCTGCCTTTTCTTTTACATATTTCCCCGCAGGGTATCTACCGTGACGGTGAGAAACTCTCTGGCAATATAGTGAGGAAGCAAAATTCCGCGGAAGGGGGCGGGGACACCGTACACCTTCGTCCATCCGCACTTTTTCGCCAGGCGGATCGACCGGTACAGATGGAAATTGCTTGTGACGATCCCCACGGACGCCTCGGGATCACCGTACAGCCCGTAGGAGAACTGCATATTCTCCGCCGTGGTGGTGGATCGATCCTCCAAAAGTATGCGATCCTCCGAAAGTCCGTAGGAGATCAAAACCCGCCGCATACACTCCGCTTCGCTGATACTCTCACCGCTTCCCTGTCCGCCGCTGAGGATCGCCACCGTATCAGGGTTCCGGGAGAGATAATCCCATGCCAGATCGATGCGGGAACGGAGTGCATCGCTGGGCTCCTCCCCATACACCTTCGCCCCGGGCACAATGAGATAATCCGCATTCACGGGGCAGGTATAGTGCATATCGGATACGACCAGATACACCACACAGAAAAAGGCAGCAGCGCACAGGATAATGACCCATCGGAGCACGGTAAGAATAGCCGCAACGAAACGGACGGGATGCAACCACATCCACAGATCCACAAGCCCCAGGCACGTGATTGTAAGGCCCGCCGCCAGCCATACCCACAAAACGGACAGATGAAATCCGCCCGCAAAGCCGGCTACCAGATAATAGGCAATCAGAATAACGCCGAACAGGATTCCAAAAACAGAACGGAATAAAGGGTAACGTTTTCGCCCTGACACGGATTTCACCTCCTTGTATGGAAAAGCCTCATGAAAAACAAACGAGCCTGCAAGTACAGACTCGTTTTCTTTTGGTGGAGACAACTGGAAGTGAGTGCGGTTTTCTCTTACTTACTCTCACCAATATATTGTTATCTTCCAATACAATTAAACACTATATATTGTGTATAACTGCATCTCCATACTCGCTGTCTTTCGTGATATTCACATTTTTCGTGGAAAAATCGTGGATGATTTTGCTGTATATTTACTGACTTTCCACGGGAGTAACGCTTCCGGGTTCCTCGCTGGTATTAGACACTATATGTTCCGGATTTGTTCCATCGTTTTGCAACTTTTCAAAATCCTCCCCCACGACCTCATATGCCGCGGTGTAGGCGCGCTTGACGGCTTCGGCGATGATGCGGGCGATATCCACGGCGCCCTCACCGAAGATATAGGCGACGGCGGCACCCACCACGCATTCCAGGGCGGACACGGTCTCGGGGGTCAATTCCTCCCCGAAGAGGGACACGGCCAGCACCACGATCACGGCGATGACGGCCGCCCACAGCTTGCGGGAGGACAGCTTCTGCTTCAGTTTTTCCATATGTAACCTCTTTCTTAAAAATCGATTTTGTTTTTGGCGGCCCGGCGGATCTTTTCCTTGTTCTCCCCCTTTGCCTTGTTGAAGTAGAAGGCCAGGATGGTGGCGAAGGCCGCCCAGGCGGGGGTGA
>JBGVKV010000058.1:0-10523 GCA_045123975.1 Eubacteriales bacterium
GATCAGCGACGAAGCGCCGGAATCGAGAATGATAGCCAGCGCGCTCTCATAAGTGCTGTCTGGAATCTCATCCATCGTTCCGCCGCCGATGAAACGGTAGTTGCCCGGATCATCGCCAACGGCGTACACGGTTTTTTCGGGAAAATTGGCTTGCAGAATATACTTCAGACCGAACTGACTGCCCAGGGCGTCCCCGTCCGGGCGGCTGTGCCGGTGCAGAATAACGGTGTCGTGATTTTGGATCTCGCGGAGTATGGCTTCAAACATGGCGTTTCTCCTTTGAGTGTATCTACCCTTGCAATTACGGGCAGGGAATAGTATAATTAGTACAGGATAAATACCCTGAACACTTAATTATACACGAAACGGAATGGAAAAGCAAACGACTTTCCGAAATATCCTTAAATTTCTTACGGAGGAACGGTATGAAGCTGCTGATTGTTGACGGAAGCAATCTTCTGTTCCAGATGTTCTACGGAATGCCCGCCCGCATCATCGGTGCGGAAGGGAAAGCTATCCAGGGAATACTGGGCTTTGTGGGGGGCCTGCTCAAGATGATCCGTGCCGTTTCCCCCACCCACCTATTCGTTGCCTTTGACGGGGAGTGCGAAAACGCCCGTACCGAAATCGATTCGGACTATAAGGCCAACCGACCGGATTATCAGGACGTGCCCGAGGAGGAAACGCCCTTTTCCCAGCTTCCCGATATCTTTCGGGCGCTGGATTATTTGGGCATTCGTTATGCGGAAACCGCGTGCTGTGAAGCCGACGATTGGATTGCCGGATACGCCCGCCGCTGCGGCGACGCCGCAGACGTGGTGATCGCCTCCCTGGACAGCGATTTCTTTCAGCTGATTACCGACCGTGTCCACGTGCTCCGCTATCGGGGGGACAATTCCGTTTTGTGCGATCCCGCCTATATTCGGGCAAAATTGGGCATCGATCCTGCCCGCTATGCCTTGTATAAATCCCTGACGGGGGATACCTCCGACAATATCCGCGGGGTAGAGAAGGTGGGACCAAAAACCGCCGCCGCTCTCACGGAGCAGTTTGAAGACTTGGAGACTCTGATTCAGCGCGCTCACGAGATCACGAAACCCTCCGTCCGTGCGTCCGTGACGGCCAGTACCGATCGCATCCGCCGCAATTACTCACTCATCGCCCTCTCGGGGGAGGCGGATCTTCCCTTTGCGGTGGAGGAACTTGCCTATACGTACGACGGCGTTACCACCACCCAGGTGCTGGCGGGGATTGGGGTGAGATGAGGGGAGCGGGTTGAAAAGCCTCATGTTTACGGTACGACAAATTATTGGTTGAGTTGGAGGGAATATGGATATATCTTTTAAGTTTGGTAAAGAAAAATTTAATTACAGAGTGTGTGCTATGATGATTGCTAACGGCAAAATCTTGGCAATGCATGATGAACGGTCGCCTTATTACTACTTGCCTGGCGGGAGAGTTGCAATGGGAGAAACAGCAGAAGCTGCGGTGATAAGAGAGGTTCAGGAAGAACTTGGTATCACTCCCGGGATCGCTCGTCCATTATGGTTAATCCAATCATTTTTCACGGAAGATGTGGATGGACTGAATTACCATGAAATTTGTATTTACTATTTGATGGATATTACAAGTACAGACTTGCTTTCGAGGGGAGAGGTATTTACCTCAAAGGAAGGAAACCGAACACATATCTTTGAATGGTTAGCGTTCGAAAGATTAAAAGACGAGTATTTTTATCCGTTGTTTCTGAAAAAGGATATTTTTACTCTGCACAATGAATTTACAATCCGTACTGAAATTGAGTAATGCTATATATTCTAGCGCATCGAACAGAAAAGCGGAGGGTTTCCTCCGCTTTTGTTTATCTGTTATCTTTTGTCAACATGCACACCGTTTCACAATGCCCGGTGCGAGGGAACATATCAAAGGGCTGTGCCCGCGTGACCACCCATCCCGCCTCAGCCAAAAGAGCCGCATCCCGGGCCAGCGTGGCAGGATTGCAGGACACGTACACGATCCGCTTGGGGTCAAGCCGTGTCAGTGCCTCAATCATGGCAGGGGAGCATCCCTTGCGGGGTGGATCGATGACGATGCAGTCGAAGTGCATCCCCTCCGCCTCTGCAGTGGCGCTGTCTCCGCATCGGAAGCGAATGTTTTTCATATGATTCCGCTCAGCGTTGGCGACGGCGTCCCGCACCGCGCTTTCCACGATCTCAATGCCCATCACGGTAGCTTGCGGGGAAAGGGCGGCCAGCGACAAACCGATAGTACCCGTGCCGCAGTACAAGTCTGCTGCTATCTCACCGGGCTGCAGATCCGCATAGCGTGCCACAGTGCGGCAAAGCTCTTCTGCCACAAAATGATTCACCTGGTAGAAGGCCGCTGGGGAGATCTGCAACTCCAAATTGAGGAAGGAATCGCATAAGTACGCCTCACCGAAAAGCAGTTCATAGCGAACATCCCGATCTTCCGGCATACCGATGCCAAAAAACAGTCCCGATGCCTGTGGGAATGCTCGGCGGATTTCCTCTGCCCAGATTTCGGCTCCGCGGCGGACTTCGCCGCTGTCGGATTCCGCGTACAGAACGGCGGTGAAATTTCCTTCGGCGCTTTGGCGGATACCCAGCGCCCGGAAGGGAAGCCCCTGGGCGGATTTTTGCAGGGAAGACGTTGTTGCCCGGGCAATCTCACCGAACAAAGGCGGCAAAAGAAGGCAGCCGCCATCATTCGGATAGCAGAAACGGTTAGTTGCGGCGGCATAATAACCTGCGCGGAAGGAGGAATCCAAATGAAACACCGTCTTATTGCGGTAATGATCTGTCATACCCGTAAAGATAGGATCCCACCGAATGCTGTCAAAGCGGCGCAGAGCACCGCGCACGGATTTTTCCTTCAGTTTTGCCTCGGCATCATAGGAGATGTGACGGAAAGTGCATCCGCCGCAGTTCTTGAACACGGTGCAGTCGGGGGATATGCGATCGGCTGACGGGGTAAAAATCCGAAGGAGAGCCGCTTCGGCGTACCGTTTATTTACGGCGGTGATTTCTATCTCCGCTATGTCGCCCGCCACGGCACCGTGGCAGAATACGGCCATACCGTCCACGCGGGCAACACCCGCACCCAAAATAGACGTATCCGTAAACTCCGCCCTTATTCTATCCCCGATCTTCATTGGTATCCTCCCGGAAGTTGATGATACGATTATACAGCATTTTTGTCGTTGTGTCAAATAAAAAAGCCACCCGTTTGGGTGGCTTTTCACATATTACGGTTTTCTTTGGGAGTAGTCTACGAAGCTGATATTCACGTCGACCATAGCGTTGGGGATACCCTCCAGCTTGGCAGAGGAGCTGTACTGCCATATGTCGAAATCGTAGTAGAAGGTGGGCTGATCCTTATATTCCGCGTACCAGAAATCGAATGCCTGAATACGGCTCAGCTCATAATATAGCATGGATATGTTCTGATTGCAGTACACCATGGGGGTATAGCCTGCCTCGGCAACGGTATTGCAGAATACGTTGGCTGCCTGACACAGCTGCTCCGTTTCAATATTGTTGGTACGGGCGGTGTCGCTGCTGACGGTTTCCCAGTCGAACACCACGGGGAAAGTGACGTCGTATCCTTTGATGTTGTCCAGAACGAACATGGCTTCCTCGTACGCTTCGTCCGCATTCAAAGCCTGGGAGAAGAAGTATACGCCCACCTTGATGTCCGCGTCCAACGCACCGCGGATGTTGTCCTCGAATTTGGTGTCCATATTGATAACGCCGGACTCATAGCCTCGGTATCCCAGACGGATAAAGGCAAAGTACACACCCTGTTCCTTCAGCTTGTGCCAGTCCACGTTCCCCTGCCAGGAGGACACATCCACGCCGAAATAGGTGGTGTAGGCGGGATCTGCGTAGGTCATTATGCCGTTCTCATCCTTGATGAACAGGGACGGATCGTAGGAGCAGACGGGCAGGTGCTCGTTCACGGGGACTATGTAGGAGGATACCTTCAGATGCCGCTTAAAGCCGCCTGGGACGTGCTGCCATATTTCACCGTAATGCTTAACGGTTTTCAGTCGTACCGTTTCCGCATCGACTCCTTCCGTAAGCAGAATGTTTCCGCCGATGTCGAAATTCAATATGTTTACGTTATCCGCACCTACGATCACAAAATCCGCCAATCCCTCAAAGGGACGGAAATCGTGGTTGCCGCTCTCATATATGCAGGCGGTAATCATGTTGTTAAATATGGTAACCGCTTCGGCGCGGGTCAGATTGTCCGCGGGGAAGAAGCAGTTGTTGTCACCGCCGTGAACGTACCCGGCCGCGCTCAGTGCGCACACGTAGCCGGCAGCCCAGGAGGAAATATCTTGTGCATCGGTGTAGGAAAGCTCACTTTCCGTCGGGGCAATGCCGAAGGCCCGTGCAATCAGGGAAACGGCAGCTTCCCGTGTGATGGGCTCATTCGGGGTTGCACAGTTGTTCTCATCGCCCTTCATGACGCCGGCGGCGCGGAGTTTTTGGATGGCATCCACGTACCAATCTTCTTCCAGATCCAAAAAGTAGTCCGTAGAGGCGGTCTGATAACGCATAATGCGCACAAGAATCACAGCCATTTCCGCACGTGTCAAAGGATCGTCCGGACGGAATTTCCCATCCTCACCAACGATTACGCCCATGTTTGCCCAGCGTTCGATGGCTTCCTTTGCCCAGTGCGCGTCGATATCTGTGAAGGAAACGGGGGTGGTGTTGTCGGGGGTAGAGGACGGTTGGTCGGCGTATACAGAGAGGGACGCCGATGAAAGCAGCAGTGCCGCGGATAAAACAGCACCGAGAAAGCGTTTGAAAACCATTGTGGCCTCCGGCAAACCGCGAAAAATGCGGAAGAATGTCATACACCTATTATACAGGATTCAGGGGCGGCATAAGTGAACTGGGTATGAATATTTTTGAAAAAATGCGTCGCATTTGTTTACGGTTTTGCATAAATGTTCCAGCTTACCCAAAGAACACAAAAAGCACCTGCCGTAAAGGCAGGTGCTTCGTTGTGAAATTCTCAGGAAGCGGACTCTTCGTTCAGTGCGGCTTTCAGTGCGCATGCCAGCTGGTCACCGCAGGAGGTAGTCTTAAATCCGCAGGTGTTGCCGGAGAGCAATTCAATGACGCGGGAGGCTTCCATACCCTCTACCAGTTTGGCAATGGCTTTCAGATTGCCGTTGCAACCGCCGGTGAACTGTACGTTTTTTACGATGCCGCCCTCCAGATCAAAAGTGATCTGAGAAGAGCAGGTGCCCTTAGTTTTATAGGAGTGGTTCATAATCTGTATTCCTTTCGTTTTTTGTTATTCAGCGATCGTAAGATCCACGGCGGCATTGCCCGCCTGTATGACGATCTCACCGGTAGGCGTATTGTCCCCAGTGGATTCCGGCTTGTAGGGGAGGGACAGTGTTTCACCGTTCAGATGACAAACTGCCTTGGCACCGGTAATGTCGTAGGTGTAGTGGCTGGCATTGGCGGGAATCTGCACGCTCATCGAGCCGCTGGCTAATTCAGCGTACATATTGGCACAGTAGAATCTGTCCAGCACCGCATCTGCTTTGGATGTATTCAGCGTCAGCTCGTTCAGACTGCAGTCTTCCAGGTGCAGGGACACGGAAGGTGCCTCCAGGGTCAGCGCACTGGTTGTGCGGATGTCCTTGCCCGTCAGAGAAATGGATTCATCCGCATGGATCTGCAGATCGGCGCGGATGCCCAGCTTGTCTGCGTACACAGTGCAATTGTCACCGGATACGGTAATGTTTTTGATGGCAGAGTCGGCACCGATATACACGTTGACCCGCTTGGGGCCGGTTTCCGTGTTACCGAGACGGAGAAAATACCGCATACCGGAAAAACTGAATCCTCCCTGGAAGGAGAGCAGTGATTTCAGGCTGGGAACCTCGTCCAGCGTGATGGAATTTCCGGTGGCGGCCAAAGTGTACAGACCGTCGCGGAAGTTGAAGAATTCGATATACGATGCTTCCGCACCGCCGTAAATATTGATTTCCGCATCGGTAACAGTCAATTCGATTTTGGTGACGGATGAGGCTTTGAAGTCATGATGGACGTAGCTGCCGCCGCCTTCCGTATCGTTGAAGAGCGCGTATCCGTCGGTAACGGCAATATCCTTTGCCACGGCACAGGTGATGATACCGCCTACGATCAGCAGGACGGAAACGATAAGAAAAATAATGGATGTAGGTTTCACAGTTTGTAGCAAGCCTCCTTTGCCCGACTGAAGAGTTCCTTCAGCTTTCCGGTGCAGAATCGGAAGAGGGTGCCCAGAAGTCGGATCAGCTTAGGCACAACACGGATAGCCAGATTGTAGATCAGTATGCCGAACATCATCACCGCGCCGCCAACGGTAATGCCCAGACCAATCTCGTACACGCCGGGCGCGGCGGAGGCTACGGTGATCAGTTGGGAGATACCGTATACGATGCAGACAAAGGAAACGGCGGCACCGATGGCAGATATACCGATAAGTCCCGCGATCAGAAGAACGATCAGGGAAGCAAGTGCGATGAAGAGAACGGCGAAAGCACCGAAATACAGGGACAGGAAGATAAGGAGCAACGGGAGAGAGCAGGCGAAAATGATCCAGAACTTCTGCTTTCCGCGAGGGGACACGCGGGTGATAAAACCGTCCTCCTCGTCATCGCGGATCATTTCCTCATACAGAGCGTCCTCGTCCACGTCCTCTGCCGCAATGGGAAGGTCCTGCCGGGTGAATCCGCCGGAGTATACCTTCATATCGCTGTCGTCATTTGCATCGTCTTCAAAGAAGGTATCGTCAAGCGACGGTTCTTCCTCGGCAAATTCTGCTGCGGGAGTGAGTTCTTCCTCTGCTTCCAGCTTCTTTGCTTCCGCAGATTTGGATTTTATCGTAACGATGGCTTGCGCCAACCTGGTTACCTCGTCAGGTGTCGTGATCCGCTCCACCCGGGCGATGTCCTCGGGGGTGAAGGTCTGGTTGATCACGCGGGTGTGATGCTCCGCCACGTCGGCAGTCGCGCCGAGACGGATCATTTCGTTGTACAGTAAGGTGAGAAATTCAACTTTTTTCACGCGTCAGATCACCTCATTTCGTAAAGATAGGTGTAGATTTTTTCGCAAAGGTGTGATATAATGAATCATGCGGAACGTTTTTGCGCATCTCATACGTCTGTTTGACGGAGGGGGGCAGAAAAAGTTCCGGTGTCTTTTACGGATTACATACTATTTTACCAAATAAGGATGAAAATATCAATATGAGAATGCGAAAAAAAAAGCACGGCGGTGAAAGACTTTCCGCCCTCGCCGCTCTTTTATGTACAGATCCCGCCATTCTTCGGGAGAATCCGCGCTCTGTTTTTGCCGCAGATGCCCCTCTCCGGCTGGAGATCGGCTGCGGTAAGGGTGACTTTGTGAAGCAGTTGTCCGTGGCGGAGCCGGATTACAATTACTTCGCTATGGAAAAGGTGGACGACGTGCTGGTGGTGGCGCTGGAGAAATATGCCGCCAGCCGGGACCTGGGCGGTCTTGGCCCCCACGGCGGATGGCTTGCCCCCGACGGAAGCCTGTACGCCGGCGGTGAGACCTGGGACATCCCTATGGATATGCGCGGCAACGTCCGTTTCTTATCCGGGGATGCCAAAGGCCTGCCGGAGATGTTCGCCGAGAATACCTTTGACACCATCTACGCCAATTTCAGCGATCCCTGGCCCAAGAGCGGCTATGAGGACCGCCGTCTGACCGCTCCCGCATTTCTTATGATCTATCAGAAACTTCTCCGTGACGGGGGCCGGTTCTGCTTCAAAACCGATAACGCCGATCTGTTTGAGTACTCTGTGGAGACGGTGGGCGCGTCCCCCTTTGAGATTACCTTCCATACCCGGGATCTCCACGCGTCGGAGCGTGCTGAGACCAATATTATGACGGAATACGAGCGCAATTTCACCGCCAAGGGCGTGAAGATCAACTGCCTGGAAGCTGTTATACGGAAATAATTTATTGATTTTTACGTGCAGGAGGATGCATGAAACCTCTATCTCCCTGTGAAGAATTGCTCTGTACGCGTTTTTTTGATGCAGAAGCAAATTTTTCTTCTGTGGCTGTCAAGGATATTTTTGAGGATTACTGTGATCAGGTTTTTGTGCGTGATATTCTACGTGTTATGATCGAGGATGTTGTGAAAGTCTTATCCATAACTGAATGGAGCAAAGATTTTTATAAAAAAGTATTGCATTTTGCAGATTTGCTTACAACGGATCCGGGGAAAGGCTTTTTTCCGTCTTCCGGCTATCTTCTTTATGCTCTTCCGATTCTTTGGATAAGCTACTGCTGTGAGTATAAAAACTACGGGCGCGTATACGAACTGGATTTCGCTGTCCGTGGATTGAACAGTAATAAACGGCATCTGCAATATTCCATATGTGCACAGTTTTTCAATATGTTTGCCGGTCCTCCTCAGGGAAAAAGCAAGCTGTTGGAAAACTATACGTTCGAAACGTACGGTGAGCAGTATAGAGACTGTCCCGAAAGAAACAGTGACCATATGGGAAATTTTGATACATTGATGCATTTTCTTTCTGTTACAGGATTTTCTTATGCCGGTCCTGTTGTGTTGTAGTGATAGATACCATAGATACCCCTCGTTCTCCGCACCGGATTTTCCGGTGCGGCTTTTTTTGTGCACATAATGTGACAAAATCGCCCCCACAGATGCGACACCTTTTTCGCTGTCCGTGCGATATAATGGTACCGATGAACTATAGGAGGGAAAGATGGAGACGGTACTGTACGCCGATGTGTTATTTCTTATCAATTTCAGTATGGATTATCTGTCCCTGTACGCGGCCTCACGCCTCCTTTCCTTGCCGACGAAAACGGTAAAGATGCTGACAGGGGCCGCGCTCGGCGGAATCTACGGCGTGCTTTCGGTGCTCTTTTTCTGGCAGGGAATCGGCGGGGCAGTGCTGACGTTTCTTGTATCCTGCGGGATCGTGCTCCTAACCTTCGGCTCCTGTGACAGTCTGCGCGGATTCTTTCGGGCGGTGTTTTCCGTATGGGGGATCGGCGCGCTGATCGGCGGATTCATGACCTTGTTCAGCGGTATGTTCCGCACAGATGCTGTCTATACGTCCGGGACGGATATCCCGGCGGCGGTCTTTGCCGTGATCCTGTTCGTTCGTTTGGCCGCACGGCGCGGGGGCAGGGGGTATGCGGAAATATCTTTTGTTTACGGCGAGAATACGTATACCGGCCGTGCCCTCATCGACAGCGGGAATTTGCTTACCGATCCCATCAGCGGATTGCCCGTGGTACTGATTCGTGCCTCCGATGCCCGCACCTTTGCGGGAAATGAGGTGGACGGAAAATTTGCCGGAGTTGTGTCCGGCGGAATCGGGCTGTCGCCGGGAGTGCGGGCTGTGCCGATGCGGGGTGTTGCGGATACACGGATCCTGTACGGCTTTTTGTGCGATAATCTCCGTATCCGACAAGGGAAGCGCACGATGTGCCGCAGTGCGGTGATCTGTGTGGATCGGCAATCAGTAACGGGATACGGCGGATGCGGGGCTCTTTTGCCGTCGGTATTATTATAAAATGTAAATGATTCATATCGAGGAGTGTGCGATGATGATTATCGAAACGGTACGGAAAATTCTTTCCGCCTTGCGGGCGTGGTTTGCGGGGACGGTGCTTGGCCGCGCAGTATGGGAAAATGAAAATTACTACATAAACGGTGCCGACGTGCTTCCGCCGCCCTTGTCCGCGGAGGAGGAGGCCGATGCCATTGCACGGCTTGGTCTGGATGAGTCGGCGGTGGCCGTTCTCATTGAGCACAATCTGCGTCTTGTGGTCTATATCGCCCGCAAGTTTGAGAGCACGGGCATCGGACTGGAGGATCTTATTTCCATCGGTACCATCGGCCTGATCAAAGCCATCCGTACCTATCGGGCAGAGAAAAACATCAAGCTGGCCACCTATGCTTCCCGATGCATCGAGAACGAGATTCTTATGTACATACGCAAAACCTCCGTTTTGCGGGGAGAGGTTTCCATTGACGAGCCGCTGAACACGGATTGGGACGGAAACGAGCTTCTTCTCTCGGACGTGATCGGCACGGATGAGGATTGCGTGAGCAGGAACCTCGAGCGAAGTGAGGACGAGAAGACGATACGTGCGGCAATCGCGGAGCTGGAGCCGCGGGAGCGTACGATTATTGAGCTCCGTTACGGCTTTGGCGGGGCCCCGGAGAGAACGCAAAAGGATGTGGCGGATATGCTGGGAATATCCCAATCCTACATTTCCAGGCTGGAGAAAAAAATCATTCAGCGGCTGAAAGAAAAAATCGAAACAAAAATTTGAAAAAAATCACAAAAGGTCTTGATTTGTAAGAAAACTTGTGATATAATCTGTGACATATGAATATCTGTAGAGAGAGGTGTAACAATGAAAAGTGGAATTCATCCGGAATATAAAGAAGTAACGGTTCGCTGCGCTTGCGGT
>JBGVKV010000059.1:0-6922 GCA_045123975.1 Eubacteriales bacterium
TCACCCCCGCCTGGGCGGCCTTCGCCACCATCCTGGCCTTCTACTTCAACAAGGCAAAGGGGGAGAACAAGGAAAAGATCCGCCGGGCCGCCAAAAACAAAATCGATTTTTAAGAAAGAGGTTACATATGGAAAAACTGAAACAGAAGCTGTCCTCCCGCAAGCTGTGGGCGGCCGTCATCGCCGTGATCGTGGTGCTGGCCGTATCCCTTCTCGGGGAGGAGTTGACCCCCGAGATCGTGTCCGCCCTGGAATGCGTGGTGGGCGCCGCCGTGGCCTACATCTTCGGCGAGGGCGCCGTGGACATCGCCCGCATCATCGCCGAAGCCGTCAAGCGTGCCTACGCCGTGGCTTACGAGGTCGTGGGGGAGGAGGTATGCGGTGCAGAGAAAACCAAACGCATTCACACGGCAGAAACATGTGACGAAGAGCAGACATCCGCATAAGTCCTGCTCTCCTTCTCTCCGCAACTCTCTCAATTTCCACGTGAAACCGGAGCCGCAGCCAAGGAGATAGGGGCACCGGGGAAAGAAACTTCGGCGTTTGAGATGGTTCTTTCCCCGGCAGTCTTTCTGAAAACAACACATGCTGACACCCGGCAGGGCAGATATTGTCCTGCCGCTCTCTTCCTTTTTTATAAAATACCTTGACAAAAATGCCGCTCTGTGCTACAATTTCCTTGTCTATAAAGGCGCAGATGAAGACAGTACGTGCGGCTCAAAAAAGCCACAGCGAATCGGGGTGGGTGAAAGCCCGGTATCTTTTTTCGCACGGAAGATCACTTCGGAGCCGCAAGGGCGAAATACAGTAGCTTTTGCCGGATACCGTCCGTTACCTCGGTCGCATATGTTCGTATGCAGGTGGTATAACGAAGCGCGCCTTCGTCCTGTGGGACGGAGGATTTTTATTTTTCGATTATTTTTTAAGGAGTGCGTTATGTACAAGAAAGTCCCGACGAATCTGGATTTCGTAAACCGCGAACAGCAGACTCTTGCGTTCTGGAACGAGAATCACATTTTCGAAAAGTCTCTGGAGCACCGCAAAGGGGAACGAAATTACACCTTCTACGACGGTCCTCCCACCGCCAACGGCAAGCCCCACATCGGTCACGTACTGACCCGTGTTATCAAGGATATGATCCCCCGCTACCGCTGCATGAAGGGCTACGACGTGCCCCGTAAGGCCGGCTGGGATACCCACGGTCTGCCCGTTGAGTTGGAAGTGGAGAAACTGCTCGGCCTGGACGGCAAGGAGCAGATCGAGACCTACGGTATCGATCCCTTCATCTCCAAGTGTAAGGAAAGCGTTTGGAAGTACAAGGGCATGTGGGAGGATTTCTCCGGCACCGTTGGCTTCTGGGCGGATATGGATCATCCCTACGTTACCTATCACAACGATTATATCGAGTCCGAATGGTGGGCACTGAAAAAAATCTGGGAGAAGGATCTGCTCTACAAGGGCTTTAAGATCGTTCCCTACTGCCCTCGCTGCGGAACCCCTCTGTCCACCCATGAGGTGGCCCAGGGCTATAAGGCCGTGAAGGAGCGCTCTGCCATCGCACGCTTCAAGGTAAAGGGTGAGGATGCCTACATCCTGGCGTGGACCACCACCCCCTGGACTTTGCCCTCCAACGTGGCTCTCTGCGTAAATCCCGATGAGATCTACGTAAAGGTAAAGGCCGCCGACGGATACACCTACTATCTGGCCAAGGCTCTGGCGGATACCGTTCTCGGCTCTCTGAAGACCGAGGATACCCCCGCTTACGAGATCCTTGAGGAGTACAAGGGTACCGATCTGGAATACAAGGAATACGAGCCCCTGTTCGAGTGCTCCATCCCCGTATGCGAGAAGCAGCATAAGAAGGCTCACTTCGTGACCTGCGACAACTACGTTACCATGTCCGACGGTACCGGTGTGGTTCACATCGCTCCCGCCTTCGGTGCGGATGACGCCAACGTGGGCCGCAAGTACGATCTGCCCTTCGTGCAGTTCGTGGATGCCAAGGGCGATATGACTGAGGAAACTCCCTTCGCCGGCGTATTCGTAAAGAAAGCGGATCCCATGGTGCTGACCGATCTGGAAAGCCGCGGCCTGCTCTTCGACGCGCCCAAGTTTGAGCATGAGTATCCTTTCTGCTGGCGCTGTGACACTCCTCTGATCTACTACGCAAGAGAATCCTGGTTCATCAAGATGACCGCTGTCCGCGAGGATCTGATCCGCAACAACAACACCATCAACTGGATCCCCGAATCCATCGGCAAGGGCCGATTCGGCGACTGGCTGGAGAACGTACAGGATTGGGGTATCAGCCGTAACCGTTACTGGGGCACGCCTCTGAACATCTGGGAATGCTCCTGCGGTCACCGCCACGCCATCGGCTCCATCGCTGAGCTGAAGGAAATGGCCATCGAGTGCCCCGAGGAGATCGAGCTCCACCGTCCTTACGTGGATGCAGTAAAGCTGAAATGTCCCGAGTGCGGCGGCGAGATGACTCGTGTCCCCGAGGTTATCGACTGCTGGTTTGACTCCGGTGCCATGCCCTTCGCACAGCATCACTATCCCTTTGAAAATCACGATATATTCGAGCAGCAGTTCCCCGCCGACTTCATTTCCGAAGCGGTGGACCAGACCCGCGGTTGGTTCTACTCCCTGCTGGCAATCTCCACTCTGCTCTTCAACCGTGCGCCCTTCAAGAACGTAATCGTTCTCGGTCACGTACAGGATGAAAACGGACAGAAGATGTCCAAATCCAAGGGCAATGCGGTGGATCCCTTTGACGCACTGTCTACCTACGGTGCCGATGCGATCCGTTGGTACTTCTACACCAACTCCGCTCCCTGGCTGCCCAACCGCTTCTACGGCAAGGCCGTTGTGGAAGGTCAGCGCAAGTTCATGGGCACGCTTTGGAACACCTACGCCTTCTGGGTACTGTATGCGGATATCGACTCCTTTGATCCCACCAAGTATAGCCTGAAGGACTGCGCCCTCACCGTTATGGATCGCTTCATTCTGTCCCGTCTGAACACTACCGTGGCAGAAACCGACGATCATCTGGCAAACTACCGTATCCCCGAAGCGGCCAAGTCCCTCTCCACCTTCGTGGACGAGCTGTCCAACTGGTACGTGCGCCGCTGCCGTGAGCGTTTCTGGGGCAAGGATATGAGCGAGGACAAGATCGCCGCGTTTATGACGCTGTACACCTGTCTTGTTACCATCGCCAAGGCCTCCGCTCCCATGATCCCCTTCATGGCCGAGGATATCTACCAGAACCTGGTTCGCACCGTGGATGCGAATGCTCCCGAGAGCATCCATCTGTGCGATTATCCCGAGTCCGATGCTTCCTACATCGACCGCCAGCTGGAGACCGACATGGACTTCGTTCTCCGCGTGGTCGTTCTGGGACGCAGCGCCCGCAACGGTTCCAACATCAAGAACCGCCAGCCTCTGTCCGATATGTACGTGAAGTGCGAGCGGGAGATCAGCGACTATTATCGCCAGATCGTTGAGGAAGAACTGAACATCAAGCACGTGGAATTTGTATCTGACGTGTCCCCCTTCTCCTCTTACAGCTTCAAGCCCCAGCTGAAGACCGTAGGTCCCAAGTACGGTAAGCTGCTGGGCAAGATCCGTGCCGCTCTTACCGAATTGGACGGCAACGCCGCCAAAGCCGAGTTGGATGCAAACGGTTCCCTGAAGTTTGATTTCGACGGGGAGGAAGTGATCCTCACCGAAGCGGATCTGCTCATCGAGATCCAGCAGAAGGAAGGCTACTTCTCCGCGGCAGAGCGGGATATCGTGATCGCTTTGAACACCACCCTGACGGATGCGCTGATCGAGGAAGGTTTCGTGAGAGAGATCATCTCCAAGATCCAGACCATGCGTAAGGATGCGGACTTCAACGTGACCGATCACATCCGCGTAGGCATCACCGGCAGCGAAAAGCTTCTGGCCATCGCTGAGCGGGGCCGCACCGAGATCGCCGGCGCGGTTCTGGCCGATGCGTTCGACTGCACCGACGGCATCGCCAAGGATTGGAACATCAACGGCGAGGACGTAACCATCACCGTAGCAAAGATCTAAGATAAACGAAAAAGGCGGCTGCCCTGTGGCAGCCGCCGTTGTTTTTTTATTTTTTCGCCTTCTCCTCGGAGAGAACAAGAGCACATTCTTCCTCCAGAATGGCACGCTCCGAGAAGGGCACTTTCTTCCCACCGATCAGCTGGTAGGTTTCGTGTCCCTTACCCGCCAGGAGGATGATATCGCCCGGCCGGGACATACGGAGTGCGGGGCGCACCGCCACCTCCCGATCCTCGATCTCCGCACGGGGGCAATCGGGATGGAGATGCTCGGCGATCTCCCGGATGATGGAGATAGGCGATTCAAAATCCGGATTGTCGGAGGTAATTATGCAGAAATCGGCAAGTTCTCCCGCAGCCGCCGCCAGCTCCGCCCGGCGGTTCTGGGATTTGCCGCCCACCGATCCGAACACGCAGATCAGCCGCACGGGACGGTACTCGCGAAGTACAGAGAGGGCACTGCGCAAGCTGAGCCCGTTGTGGGCGTAATCGATAACGAAGGTGCGCCCGGGCAGATGGCCCGCGATCTCGAACCGTCCCTGCACGGGAGCGGTTTTCAGCGCCGCGGCGCTGTCGCAGACGGACACGCCGTACACGGATGCCACCGCCATGGCGGCCAGGGCATTGTGCACGGAAAAATGGCCGGGGGACAATACGGATACGGGGGTACTTCCCTCCTTCGTCACGCAATCGAAACGGACACCCAAAGTGGTATCCTCACGATAGTTTTCAATATCTCTTGCCGACATATCCGCCCGGCCTACGCCGAAGGAGATCCGTTTTGCGTCGGTATCGCCCAGGATCGTCTCCCACATAGCATCGTCCGCATTGTAGATGGCGTGGCGAACACCGTACTCGGAGAACAGTCTGGCTTTGGAGGCGGCGTAATGCTCGAAATTGGGATGCTCCACGTCGCTGATGTGATCGGGAGACAGATTGGTAAAGACACCCACCTCAAAGGGAATCCCGTACACGCGGCTGTGGGCCAATGCCTGGGAGGACACCTCCAGCACCGCATACTCCATACCCGCGCGAACCATCTGATCAAAGTACATATGAAGTTCTTTGCTCTCGGGGGTGGTATTCACCGTTTCCAGATGACGGTCTCCGATGATCACGCCGTTGGATCCGATATAGGCGCACTTTTTGCCCACACCGTTCAGAATGGCCGCCACCATCAGTGCCGTAGTAGTCTTCCCCTTCGTGCCGGTGATGCCGATAATGTGCAGGCGATCGGCGGGACGTCCGTAAAACTCCGCGCTGATGACCGCCAGCGTCTGTCGGGTATCCTCCACACGGATCACCACCGCGTCGGGCGGCAGATCCACCTCACGGCTCACAAGAAAGGCACGGCATCCCTGGTCATAGGCGGATTTCGCATAGTTATGGCCGTCGGACCGAGCACCGATGAGGCACACGAAAAGGCATTCTGCCTCTGCCCGGCGGGAATCGTATTCGATCCGCCGAATATCCGCCTCCGGAGCCGGAAGCGCACCCACAACGGACACACGGGCAAACAACTCACTCAGGCGCATAGGGCGCCTCCTTTCCAAAACTCAGATCTGCATTTCGGGATCCATAAGAGCAAATTCCTCACGGAATCCCTGGGTCTCACTGCCGCACATGGTGATGGCACGGCAGGCCAGCACCTGCAAGGAGTCAATAAACATCTCCTCCTCGGGAATCTCACGGGCAGCCACCGACAACTCGGTACAGCCGAGGATCATACAGTCGCATCCCGCCGCCTGCAAGGGGCGCACCGCCTCATAAAGCAGTGCGGGATCGCTGCGCAGGCCCCGCTTGACGAAATCGTAAATGATACGGGTCAATTTCTCCTGACAAGCCCCGTCCGGCACGGCATACGCAATGCCCTCCCGCTCCAGAGCGCTCTGATACGCGCCCGAGGCAATGGTGCCCTCGGTGGCAAGAATGCCCGCCTTCTTATGTCCGCAAGTGCGGACGAAGTGGGCCGTTTCCCGAATGATGCTGGGCACGGGCACGGACACGGAGGCCCGCACCTGATCGATGAAATAATGGGCTGTATTGCAGGGGATCACGATGGCCCGGGCACCAAAAGCCTCCAGAGCCTTGGCATCCTCAATCATGGCAGGCAGAGGGCTGTCGGTGCTTCGGCCGAGTATGAAATCCGTCCGATCCGGCGTGGACGCACGGCTGGACAGAATAATATCGATATGATCCTGATCCCGCTGCGCCTTGGTATGAGCGGTGATCATCTCATAGAAATACGCGCTCGCCATCGGGCCAAGCCCGCCGAGAACGCCCAAAAGATGCGGTGAATGCATAATAGCCCCCGTTTTGGTTTTCGTTATTTTTGTGTGGGATAGTATTTCTTGAACTTCTTGCCCTGTCGGCGCAGAACCTCCACTACGCAGATCAGCCGCAGGGGATTCAGGCACAGATCCTTTCTGTACCAAAGAGAGGAGGTATGCTTGCCGCGGCGGGCCAGGTCTCTGGCGGTTTTCACAAGCGCTTCGTCCTCGGTGTATGTATATGCGACACGACGCGGAACATGATGCCAGAAATGCACGTTTTCGCACATCAGGCAATCCTCGCCCTCGGATTCGTACACCTCCGCCGCCAGGCGGGCAATATTGATTCCCGCGGAGGTAACGTAGAAGTTGCTCCGTCCCTGGCGGAGATTGATCTCGAATACCCGGAAGTCCTCACCCTCACCGGTATATTTGATATCGAAGTTGGAGAAGCCGGTGTAGCCCATATCCTCCAGCATGGCCCGGATCTTATCCGCAAAGGGGAGATGGGACACGGGCTCCGTCACGATGGCGGCATGATTGCCCAATCCCTTGGGCGTATGCTCCTCAATCATGG
>JBGVKV010000060.1:0-13642 GCA_045123975.1 Eubacteriales bacterium
GGCACGCGGCGGCGGATCATCTTGGAGGGGGTTCCTACCACGCGCATGGCGAATGCCACGTTTTCATAGACAGTCTTGTCGGGGAACAGCCGGAAGTCCTGGAAGACCACGCCCAGCTCCCGACGGTAATGGGGGACACGGAACGAAGACATGCGGGAAAGATCGAAATCCCCCACCCGAAGGCGGCCGGAGGTCAGCTTTTCCTCGCGAAGAAGCAGTTTCATCATGGTGGACTTACCGGCACCGGAATGTCCCACGATGAACACGAACTCACCGTCTTCTATTTGCAAATTGATCCCGTTCAGCGCATGAGTGCCGTTGGGGTACAATTTTTTGACATTTTTGAACTCAATCATACGTCCTCCATTTGGCAGACAAGTAAAAAATTACCGATTTTTCCGTAAAACACCAACTAATACAAGGAAATGCGTCAGACAATTTGGATGCCTGACGCGTTACACTGTTGACAATTATTCGGATGAAACACGTCCGGCGAATGCCCGGGCGTTATCAGAATTTCATAGGTTTGGTGGTGAGGTAGCGCTTAACCATCAAAGCCACCTTAAAGGTGATAGCGTGATCGAACTCCCGCAGATCCAGGCCGGTCAGCTTGCGGATCTTCTCCAGGCGGTACACAAGAGTGTTTCTGTGTACGAACAGCTTACGGGAGGTCTCGGACACGTTCAGATTATTCTCAAAGAAGCACTGGATAGTCATAAGGGTCTCACGGTCCAGGGATTCCAGAGAACCGTTCTTGAACACTTCCTGCAAGAACATCTCGCAGAGGGTGGTGGGCAGCTGATAAATCAGACGGCCGATACCCAGATTCTCATAGCTGATGATATTCTTCTCGGTGTCGAATACCTTACCGACTTCGAGGGCGATCTGCGCTTCCTTATAGGAGCGGGCCAGATCCTTGATGTTGTCCACGGGCTTGCCGATACCGATGATCACCTTGGTGAAGAACTCGGAGCTGAGGGTGTCCGCGATGGACTTGGCGATCTTCTCCACTTCCTTCACGGGCGTGTTGGGCTTGATCTCCTTCACGAGGACGATATCCTGCTCGCCTACGCTGATCACGTAATCCTTATTCTTATCGGGGAAGATATTCTGCACCATGTCGTAAGGCAGAACGTCACCCTTGGAATGGAACTTGATCAGGAACACGATACGCACCTCGTCGGTGCTGAAGTGCAGTTCCTTGCTCTTTATGTAGATATCGGACGGAAGAATGTTATCCAGGATGATATTCTTGATAAAGGAGCTCTTATCATACTTCTCGTCGTAGAGATTCTTGATGTTGGCAAAGGTAACGGAGAGGATGGTGGCAACCTTGTCCGCCATCTTGTCCTCGCCTTCCACAAATACGGTATATTCCCATTTGGCGCCCGCGCCGATCGGACGGTAGGTAAAACCGCCAAGCGTAACGGATTCCGTGGTATAAGCCAATTCTTCCCGCACGCCCTGACGCATCTCGCCGATTTTCACCAACTCACTGCAAGCGATAATAACACCGTTCTCGTCGATAACGCCGGTTACACGGTCGATTGTATCTCTCATCTGATGAATTATACCCTGGAAAAGACGGCTCGACATATGGCGTCTCCTTTCAACAAACAAAAAAATCAAGCGCGAAGTCCAAACAATTGTATATACTACACTATATTCTACATTATTTTTTGTAGTTTTTCAATAGGATTTTTTATATTTTTTCTAATTGCGCCGTGTTTTTTTGTATATTTCACCGCAGATTGACGAAAAATCCCAAAATTAGCCAATCTGCCAAAGGGATAATCAGCGGTAGAAAACGTGCACGTAGAGGCAGTACACGCTGAAGAGAACCGTGCCGATAATGGAGGCAAGCACCAGGGTGCCAACGATCACGTGCTTGTATACCAGGCAGGCGATCAGGCAGAACAGGGCAACGCACAGCATCATAGCAGGGGTCACGTAGTGGTCTGCGGTATTGATCTTCTTAACGATAGCAAAAATCTGGTAAGCGGCCGCCAAAGCGGAAAGCACACCAAACACGATGGCGAGAGGCGTCAGCCAGTAGTTTACGAACGCCAGCTCCACCATTGCCTCACGACGAAGGGAGAGAAGGGTGGCGATGCCCACCAGGTTTACCGCCGCCATAATCAGTATACGGACGGAAACGATATGGGAAAGCTCCTTTTTGGACATACCCTTAATCATAACTTTATTGTTCTTGCGGCTCAAATTCTGTTTTGCCATAACCATCTCAATTGTATCCGTCAGGCAGAGGATAAGACGGATCCGCTCCTTTACATTATTTCTGTAATCCTATATATAAGCGTTTTATGCACAAAATCATGCGGCACAGACCGCACCTATGGTATAATACCACAGTATTATACTATATTCGGAGCGATTTGTCAAATATTTTATAAGAAAAAGCCGCCTGCAACCAAAAAAACTTGCCAAAAAAACCGAAAGGACAAAAAAACCGTCCCGGCACATCCGGGACGGTTTATATTATTTCCTGACTACTCCGGCGTACCAGCCGTTCTCCCGGCGGAAATCCTTCACCGTGAATCCGTTTTCGGATAGAACGGATACCACTTCCTCCGCCCGTTCCTCGATAATACCGGATACGATCAGCACGCCGTCCTCCGCCATGTATCTGCCGATATCGGGTGCCATACGGATGATCACGTCCGCCACGATGTTGGCTACGCACACGTCGTATTTCTTATCCGGCACGTCTTTCAGAAGATCGGACACGGCGCACGTCACGTTGGCAGTACCGTTCACCTGCGCGTTCTCGCCGGCGATGCGTACAGCCACGGGATCGATATCGCAGGCAAAGCATTCCGACGCGCCCAGCTTGGAGGCACAGATGGCCAGAATGCCGCTGCCGCAGCCCACGTCCAGAACAGTAGATCCGTCCTTCACGTAGCTTTCCAGAAGCTCCGCACACAGTCTTGTGGTTTCGTGGGTGCCGGTACCGAATGCCATACCGGGATCCATCAGCACCGTGATTTCCTCCGGTGCGGGATCGTAGGTTTCCCACACGGGTACGATCACCAGCCGCTTGCCGGTCTTGATGGGCTTGTAGTATTTCTTCCAGGAGTCCGCCCAGTCGTCCTCACAGACGCCGCTGCAGGTAACCTCCGCGTCGATGCCGCACTCATCCAGGCGGGCACGGATATACAGCTCCGCTTCTCTGGGAGATTTCTCATCGGGAACAAACACGGACACGGCCGCCGTGGTGCGATCCTGCTTCAGCAGATCCTCGTCGATCAAGTCACCGTACACGCCGTCCAGATCCTTTTCCACGTCGGAAAAATCCTCGATCATAAGGGCGTTGTCGATCATGCTCATAATGGCGGTAATGGTATCCAAATGCTCACACGCCGCGCTCACGCGGATGCGAATCCAGTTTTTCTCTTCCATATCTCTGTCCTGTCTGTATGATTATTTGAAGAATCGCTTGAAGAAGTTTTTCCGGTTGCCGCCGGACTCGCCCTCGCCGCAGCTTTCGGCGAACTTGCGGAGCAGATCCTTCTGCTCGGAATTCAAGCTCTTGGGCACTTCCACCTTGACGGTGATATGCAGACTGCCGCGGCGCTTGCTGTTGACCACGGGCACGCCTTTATCCCGGATGGTGAAGGTGGTGCCGGTCTGAGTTCCTTCCTTGATCTGGTACATCTCCGTACCCTCCAGGGTAGGAATGTCAATCTCCGCGCCCAGTGCCGCCTCCGTAAAGGAAATAGGCACCTCGCAATAAATATCGTAACCGTCCCGCTCAAACACAGCGTGGGGCCGGACGTTTACGTAGATGTACAAGTCACCTGCGGGACCGCCCTCGCGGCCTTCGCTTCCCTGCCCGCTGAGAACCACTCTCTGTCCGTCATCAATACCGGCAGGAATGGACACGTCCAGTTTCTTGGTCACACGGACGTAGCCGTTTCCGCGGCAGGACTCACAGGGCTTCTCCACGATCTTACCCGTACCGCGGCAGGCATCGCAGGCTTTTTGGGTCTGCATAATACCGAGAGGCGTGCGCTGCTGCACGCGGATCCGACCGGAGCCGCCGCAGGTGGGACAAGTCTTCGGAGAGGTTCCCTTGGCAGCGCCGCTGCCGGAGCACTCCGCGCATTTCTGGATGCGCTGATAGGAGATCTCCTTCTTCACGCCGAAAACGGCTTCCTCAAAGGAAAGGGTGAGCCGCACGGTGATGTCCTCACCCCGCACGGGCCCGCGGCGGGCACTGCCTCCGCCCATACCGCCGCCGAAGAAGCTGGAGAATATATCGGAAATATCGAAATCCATATCCCCGAAGCCGCCAAAACCGCCGTATCCGCCGCCACCGCCGGCTTCAAAGGCGGCGTGGCCGAACTGATCGTACTTGGCCTTCTTTTCTGAGTCGGACAGAACGGCGTAGGCTTCGTTTACTTCCTTGAACTTCTGCTCCGCCTCTTTGTCCCCCGGATTCACGTCGGGATGGTATTTCTTTGCGAGGGATCGGTACGCACGCTTGATCGCGCTCTCATCGGCGGACCGGTCTACGCCCAACACCTCGTAATAGTCTCTTTTGCTTTCAGCCATAGCTGACCTACCTTTCTCCGCCTGGCGGAGGAAATCAAAACGCGCAAATGGGAGCTGTCCCCTAACGGACAGCCCCATTGCGTATCACAATATTTTAGTTCTCGGATTTATCCTCGAAGTCTGCGTTGTAGAAGGTGTCGCCGCCTGCCTGTGCGTTGGGATCAAAGCCCTCGGCTCCGGGAGCACCCTGTGCGCCCTGTGCGGACTGGTACAGCTTCTCAGCCAGCGGGTAGAACGCCTTCTCCAGTGCCTCGGTATCCGCCTTGATAGCCTCGGTGTCATTGCCCTTAACGGTTTCCTTCAGCTTCTCGATAGCGGCGGTAACGGGGGCCTTCAGGCTCTCGTCGGCCTTGTCGCCGATCTCGCCCAGGGTCTTCTCGGACTGGAAGATCATCTGCTCGGCGCGGTTCTTCACCTCTACCGCTTCCTTCATCTTCTTGTCTTCCTCGGCGAACTTCTCCGCTTCCTTCACGGCGCGGTCGATGTCCTCCTGGGACATGTTGGTGGAGGAGGTGATGGTGATGTGCTGCTCCTTACCGGTGCCCTTATCCTGCGCGGTTACGTTTACAATGCCGTTGGCGTCGATATCGAAGGTAACCTCGATCTGGGGAATACCGCGGGGAGCGGGAGCGATGCCGTCCAGAATGAAGCGGCCCAGAGTAGTATTGCCGGCAGCCATATCTCTTTCACCCTGCAGAACGTGGATCTCAACGGAGGTCTGGCCGTCTGCGGCGGTGGAATATACCTGGCTCTTCTTTACGGGGATGGTGGTGTTGCGGTCGATGATGCGGTTGAATACGCCGCCCAGGGTCTCAATACCCAGAGACAGAGGAGTAACGTCCAGAAGGAGTACGTCCTTTACGTCGCCGCCCAGAACGCCGCCCTGGATGGCCGCGCCGATGGCTACGCACTCGTCGGGGTTGATGCCCTTGAAGGGATCCTTGCCGATCAGAGCCTTAACGGCCTCCTGTACGGCGGGGATACGGGTGGAACCGCCCACCAGCAGCACCTTATCGATCTGGGATGCATTCAGACCTGCGTCTGCCATAGCCTTCTTGGTGGGAATCAGAGAGCGCTCCACCAGATCCGCGGTCAGCTCATTGAACTTTGCACGGGTCAGGGTTGCATCAAAATGCTTGGGGCCGGTAGCGTCTGCGGTAATGAAGGGCAGATTGATCTGGGTGCTCATCGTACCGGAGAGCTCGATCTTTGCCTTCTCAGCGGCTTCCTTCAGTCTCTGCAGGGCCATCTTGTCGTTGCGCAGATCGATGCCGTTCTCAGCCTTAAAGGTATCGGCGATCCAGTCGATGATACGCTGGTCAAAGTCGTCGCCGCCCAGTCGGGTATCGCCGTTGGTAGCCAGTACTTCAAACACGCCGTCGGAGATCTCCAGCAGAGATACGTCGAAGGTACCGCCGCCCAGATCGTATACCATGATCTTCTGGTTTACGCCGTCCTTATCCACGCCGTATGCCAGAGCAGCGGCGGTGGGCTCGTTGATGATACGCTTTACTTCCAGACCGGCGATCTTACCGGCGTCCTTGGTTGCCTGACGCTGTGCGTCGGAGAAGTATGCGGGAACGGTGATAACCGCCTCGGTAACGGTGGTGCCCAGATATGCCTCTGCATCCGCCTTCAGCTTCTGCAGGATCCTAGCGGAGATCTCCTGGGGAGTGAACTTCTTGTCGTCGATGGCTACCTTATAGTCGGTACCCATGTGACGCTTGATGCTCATCACGGTCTTGTCGGGGTTGGTGATAGCCTGGCGCTTTGCCACCTGGCCTACCATTCTCTCACCGGTCTTGGAGAAGGCTACCACGGAAGGGGTAGTTCTGGCTCCTTCGGGATTGGGGATAACGGCGGGCTCGCCGCCCTCAAATACTGCTACGCAAGAGTTGGTCGTACCAAGATCTATACCAATAATCTTTCCCATAATTCTAATTCCTCCTGAATTATATAAATAGATTTGTTAACTTATTTTAGTTGGCTACACGGACCATCGCATAACGGATGATCTTGTCGCCGTATTTGTAACCTTGCTGGAATACCTCCACGATCTCGCCCTCACCGTACTGCTCGTCGTCCACGTGCATCACGGCGTTGTGAATCTCGGGATCGAAGGTATCGCCCGGTGCACCGAAGGCGCACACGTTCATCTTGCCGAGAATATCCGGCAGAGTGCCGAGGATCATCTTCACGCCCTGTGCCACCTGGTCGCCCTCCGTAAACTGGGAGGCTCTCTCCAGATTGTCCAGCAGAGGCAGAAGATTCTGTACGCAGTCCGCATACGCGTCGGCATAAATGCCCTCCCGCTCCTTGGCGGTACGCTTGCGGTAGTTATCGTATTCCGCCAGAGTGCGAAGGTATTTATCCTTCATATCCTCCGCCTGGGCGGTCATTTCCTTGGCCTTTTCTTCCCACTGGGCACATTCCGCACGGAGCTTCTTTACCTCTCCTTTGGCGGAACGCTTATCTTTTGTGTCTTCGTTTTTTCCGGCGGATTCCGCTTCGGTCTCCGCCCCGTTCTCCTGGGGCACCTCGGCGGTTTCCACTGTCGTATCCTTCATATCTTCCGTCATCAATAATCACCTCGTCCGTTTGTTAATCCGGGAAGAAACCGATTCTCATCGGAATCCCCGTCACCGAGAGCGTCCCGGATTCCTGCCGACAGATGGTCGATCATGGAGATAACCTTGGAGTAATCCATACGGGTGGGGCCGATGATACCGATGGTCCCGATGACCCGTCCGCCGCTCTTTACCGTTTTCAGAATCAAAGTGGAGTTATCCATAATCTCCACCAGATTTTCGTGGCCGATGTAGACCTGCACCTTGCCCTCGTCCTCACTCTGCTCCAGGGCTTTCGTTTCCCGTGAGATCAGCTGGACGAGATCGTCCTTCTGCTCGATCATGGCCAGCATCTGCTTCAGTCGGCCGATGTCGTAGTATTCCGGATAGGACAGGAGTCGGTTGACACCCTCCACCTTCAATTCACCTCCGTCAAAGGAGGTAAGGGTTTCGTACACGCATTTGGAAACCGGATTGACCAGGTAGGCGTACACGCCCATCTTTCTTTCCATTTCCATAAGGAGAGGAAGATTGATATCCTCCGCACCCACGTGAATCATAGATTCGTTGAGGATAGCAGCCAGCCGTTCCGCCGCGTCGGCGGGGATCGGTGTATCGGTCAGGATGTACTTGCTCTTGACCACGCCGCTGGCCATTACCATAACCAGAATTAGCTTCCGTTCCGCTACCCGGATCACCTCGAACTGATTGACCGTATTCCGCACGCTGCGGGGGCGGAGTGCCAACGCGGTATAGTTCGTCATAGACGATGCCAGGCGCATGGCTTCTTCCAGAATGTTGTCCAATTCCGACTGACGGGAACGGAGCGCGGTCTTCAATTCCGTGACCTCGCGGGAGGTCATGTTGTAATCCTCGATAAGGGAATCCACGTAGAAGCGGTAGCCCGCCTCGGAAGGGATGCGGCCCGCGGAGGTGTGGGGCTGTTCCAGATAACCCATTTCCTCCAACTCTGCCATCTCGTTGCGGATCGTAGCAGAGGAGTAAGCGATCTGCTTATACTGCATCAGGTACTTGCTTCCCACCGGCTCACCGGTTTCGATGTGAGCTTCGATAACCGCTTTCAGTATCAGTTTCTTTCTCTCACTCAATTCGCCGATCATTTCAGATCCTCTCCTTCCCTGCGACGGAACGCTGTTTTTTGTTTCGTTTTAGCACTCAATCTTTTCAAGTGCTAACCTTCGACTAACAATTTACCATTTTGACCCGGTAAAATCAACACTAATATAAATACATTCCGTTAACATTTTATGAACACGGCGATTTTTTATCACTAAAAGTGCGGGACTGCGCAAAATCACGCAGTCCCGCTGATTCCATATCTATTTTTTACAATCCTTGCGTTCTTATACCTTGCGGCGGCGTTTCCGGCAAAGAATCAGACCGCTCACAATCGCCGGCAAGGCAGGCAGCCACCACACGTCCGATGTGGGCGGAGCCACCGGCTCCGTATCCCCCGCAGGCGGTGCTATGTAGGAATTCTCGGCGTAAAATCCGGTTTCGGTTTCATAATCCACGCCGCAGACGATCTTGATCTCCCGGATATCACAGGAAGCATTGCGGAATACGAATCCCCGGCGGCCATCCGGCACGGCGCGAACGTTTTCCAATTTCAGCGTTTCGCTCACGTCCCCCGCCACAGCGGTAATCTCCGTCAGCATACCGTGGCGGACTGAAATCTCCATCCGGACATCATCCCCGCCGCCCAATGCGGTGGTAACGGCTTCACCAAACTGTCCGGTCCGGTCGCTCTTTCCATCTGCCCGGAAAATCAGCTCCGTGCGGTTGGAGGGAGCATCCCCGGATGAGGACAACAGGAAGCCGCAATACCCCCGTTCCTCCGGCAAATCGGAAAAACGGAAGGTAAAGATCACGGTATATGTATCCGTATGGGGAATCTCCTCCGGCAAAAGGAGATAGGTCTTTTGGTCACTGGAGGATTGAATTCTCAGATAGCCGTCTTCCAGACGGACACCGCTACCCTCCCAGGAGGACGTACCAAGACGCACGCCTGTATCCCACAGGGACGTGTAATCCCCGTAACGGGCGGCAAACAGCACCTCCCCGTCGGTATAGCTGTCCGACGCAAAAACGGGCATGACCCACGCACTGCACAAAAGTATGCACACGCCCGCGCAAACGAGACGTTTCATAAATCCGTGTATTCCGTGCATTGGATCACCCCCGCAGAATTTACTACCTATAGAATATGCGCGCATTTATAGCCGGTGCACGCATCGGGAAGAAAAAACCGCGCTCCGTCAGGAGCGCGGTAAAGTACGCAATTAGTGAACGATATAGCGCTCGGTCTCTTAGTCGAACAGGTGGATTCTGGACATATCGATAGCCACCTTGATCACGTCGCCGGCTCTTGCCTTGGAGCGGGAAGATACGCGGGCGATCATGTTCTGCTCTTCTGCTACCAGGTACAGGTAGATCTCAGCACCCATAAGCTCGGTAACCTCAACGTCAGTCTCGATTACGGACTCGGGCATGCTGGAGAGATACATAGGCTCATCGTGGATGCACTCAGGACGAACGCCCATAACTACTTCCTTGCCAACGTACTCGAGAACAGCGTCGGTAACCTTCTCAGCGGGCAGCTTCAGGGAGTCTGCACCGAACTTCACGTAAACGTCGTTGCCCTGCTTCTCCAGGGTGCAGTTCAGGAAGTTCATCTGAGGAGTGCCGATAAAGCCTGCAACGAACAGGTTTACGGGATTGTCGTACAGGTTCTGAGGAGTATCAACCTGCTGAATCAGACCGTCCTTCATAACTACGATACGGGTAGCCATGGTCATAGCCTCGACCTGGTCATGGGTTACGTATACGAAGGTGGTACCCACTCTCTGGTGGATCTTGGTCAGCTCGGTTCTCATGGTTGCACGGAGCTTAGCGTCCAGGTTGGACAGAGGCTCGTCGAGCAGGAATACCTTGGGGTTACGAACGATGGCGCGGCCCAGCGCAACACGCTGTTTCTGACCACCGGACAGAGCCTTCGGCTTACGGTCGAGCAGGTGGGTGATATCAAGAATACGGGCAGCCTCTTCCACGCGGCGCTTGATCTCCTCCTTGGGAGTCTTGCGGAGCTTCAGACCAAATGCCATGTTATCAAACACGGACATGTGGGGGTACAGAGCGTAGTTCTGGAATACCATCGCGATATCGCGATCCTTAGGAGCTACGTCGTTTACCAGACGGTCGCCGATGAAGAGCTCGCCCTCGGTGATCTCTTCCAGACCTGCGATCATACGCAGGGTAGTGGTCTTACCGCAACCGGAAGGACCTACGAAGATCAGGAATTCCTTATCCTTGATTTCCAGACAGAAATCGGACACGGCGGTAACGCCGCCGGGATATTTCTTATAAATGTGCTTAAGGGAAAGGCTTGCCATATATATATCCTCCTAGATAATATCACAATTGACCGCAAAAAGACATACGGATATCTTTGCGCAGTTTTGACTGATATATATTGTACCAAAAATCCGCGCAAATGGGAAGAGTTTTTTTTCCCAAAATTTGTTTTGCCACTTTGTGCACATCTCACAAACGCCGATGGCGTTTTTCCGCTTTCGCGTCAGGCCGCCCTCGCTTTAACTCTAATTTTATTAGAATCAGATTCCCTTCATGGACAAGGAGATGCGTTTCTTCTGCAGATCCACGCCTTTGATGCGCACCTGCACCACGTCGCCCACGGACAAGGCCTCACTGGGGTGCTTGATGAACCGGTCGGCGATCTCCGACACGTGCACCAAGCCGTCCTGATGAACACCGATATCCACGAAGGCACCGAAGTCGATCACGTTGCGGACGGTACCCGTCAGCACCATACCGGGCGTCAGCTCCTCCATGGTCATTACCTTTTCACGGAGCTGCGGCTGGGGGAGAGAATCACGGACGTCGCGGCCCGGCTTTTCCAATTCACCGAGGATATCCGCAAGGGTTGCCTCACCGCAGCCGACCTCACCGGCCAGCTTCGCCATGCCGTAAGCTTCCGCCTTCTTCTTCAGGCCGCCGAGCCGGCCGAGGCGCACGTCCTCTTCCGTAAATCCGAACACCTTCAGCACATTCCGCGCGGCGGCGTAGGATTCGGGATGGACACCGGTGTTGTCCAGAATCTCCGCCGATCCGGGCACGCGCAAAAAGCCTGCGCACTGCTCATAGGCCTTGGCGCCGATCCGGGGCACCTTCAGCACCTGGGCACGGGAGGTGAACTCTCCATTCTCATCCCGGTATTTGACGATGTTCTTGGCGCTGGTTGCGTTGATACCCGCAATATAGGATAACAGCATATAGGACGCCGTATTCAGATCCACGCCAACGGCGTTTACGCAATCCTCCACCACGCCGGAGAGCGCCTCGTCCAGGCGGGCCTCCCGCATGTCGTGCTGGTACTGTCCCACGCCGATGGATTTGGGATCGATCTTCACCAGCTCCGCCAAGGGATCCTGCAAACGGCGGGCAATGGACACGGCGGAACGCTGGGTCACGTCGAAATCGGGGAACTCCTCCGCGCCCACCTTGGAAGCGGAATAGACGGAAGCCCCCGCCTCGCTGACTACGATATACTTGGTATGACCGCCGATTTCCGCCAAAGTCTCGGCGATGAACATCTCGCTCTCGCCGGAGGCGGTGCCGTTACCGATGGCCACCACGTCCACGCCGTATTTCTTCACCAGATCGGCAACGATCTTTTTGCTCTGTGCGATCCTCTCGTGGGGCTTGGTGGGATAGATCACCGCGGTGTCGATGACCATGCCGGTCTTATCCACCACCGCCAGCTTACAGCCCGTGCGGTAGCCGGGGTCGTAGCCGAGAACGGTCTTTCCCTTCAGGGGGGCTCCCATCAGAAGATGCTTCAGATTGTCGGAGAACAGCTTGATGGCTTGCTCCCCTGCCGTTTCCGTCAGCGCCGCACGGATCTCCCGCTCAATGGAGGGAGCGATCAATCGGTCGTAGGCGTCGCACACGGCGGATGCCACGTATTTGAAGGCGGGACTGCCATAGCGGGTGATCACCTGGGCAAACATATAGTTCAGGATAATATCGCTGTCCACGGACACGACTACCTTCAGGCATTCCTCAGCCTCACCACGGTTTACCGCCAGCACCCGATGGGACGGGATACCGGACAATTTCTCGCAATAGTCGAAGTACATCTCGTAGGTGGGATTGCTTTCCCCGTTCTTTTTGGAGATGAGGAGTCCGTGCTCCATGGTGAGCGTACGGATCTCGCGGCGGTAGTCCGCATCGTCGGAAATATCCTCGGCGATGATATCGCAGGCGCCGGCCAAAGCGGATTTTCCGTCGGGCACGCCCTTTTCTTCATCAATATACTGCTCCGCCGCTTCCTCAAGGGAGGGGTTGTAGGATTCCTCCTGAGCCATAAGCAACGCCGCCAGGGGCTCCAGTCCACGCTCTCTCGCCACAGAAGCTCTCGTCTTTCGTTTGGGACGGAAGGGGCGATAGATATCGTCGATCTCCGTCAGGGTGGAGGCCGCCGCCACGGCGGCTTCGATCTCCTCCGTCAGCTTTCCCTGCTCACCGATAAGGGACAGAACCTCCTCACGGCGCTTCTGCAGATTTCGCAGATAGGACAGCCGCTCCGTCAGAGCGCGGAGCTGATCGTCGTCCAACCCGCCCGTAGCCTCTTTACGGTAACGGGCAATAAAGGGCACTGTGTTGCCGTCGTCAAGCAGCTTGACCGCCGCCTCCGCCTGGGTGCGGCGGATATTCAATTCACTGCAAAGTATCTCCAAAATTTCCATATGTAATCTCCTGTCATTTACTCATTTCGTCCGGCGGATCGGCGAAGAATCGCCTCTTCCCCCGAGGTAAGGTAGCGCCACTCGCCGCGGCAGAGGGACGTATCCAGCGCCAGCCCGCCGAAGCGGATCCGCTCCAGATAGGTGATCTCCGATCCCACCACATGGAACATCCGCTTGATCTGGTGGAATTTGCCTTCGTGAATGGTGATCTCCCCTTCCGACGAAGGAAGATCGCCCACCAGCACCACGTCCGCCGGGGCGGTGACGATATCACCGATATTCACACCCTCGCACAGTCTTTGGCGCGCCTCTTCCCCGATGGGGGGATCGCACCGGAAACGGTACGTCTTGTCCACATGATGCTTCGGGGACAGCAGTTCATGTCCCAGAACGCCGTCGTTGGTAACGAGAAGAAATCCCACCGTGTCGATGTCCAACCGACCGCAGGGAAACAGCCCCATCCGCACAAATTGAGGCGGCAGCAGTTCCATCACCGTGGGTCCCCGATCCTCCGTGGAGCTGACGTATCCCGTGGGCTTGTTGAGCATGACGTAGGTAAATTCCCGCCACACCACTACCTGTCCGTCCAGCGTCACCACTGCGGTGTCCGGATCGATATGTTGGGCTGGATCCCGCACCACCGCGCCGTCCACACATACCCGCCGGGCGCGGATAAACTTGGTGGCCTCACTGCGGGTAGCCGCACCGGATTGT
>JBGVKV010000061.1:0-5215 GCA_045123975.1 Eubacteriales bacterium
GCACCTGCGGCCGTCTGATGTGCTGTCTGAATTACGAATACCAGACCTACGAGGAGGAGCTTCGTCTGACGCCGCCCGTGGGCAGCCGTGTAAAGACTCCCGACGGTGTGGGCACCGTTACGGAAATCACCCCCTTGAGCGGCATGCTGAAGGTGTCCCTTTCCGACAAGCAGGGCAATGTTTCCGTCCGCCACATTCATCGGGATGAGGTCACCGTTATCAAGATGCCCGAGAAAAAATCACAGGAGAAAAAATAATCCCCACCCTTTCCTGAAAGATTCACAAACAATTTTCGCAAAACCGTATTGCATTTTCACAAATTTATGATACAATAGTATCAATCTTATATCGGAGGTACATATCATGGCTTACAAGATCGTTGCTGACGAGTGCCTCGGCTGCGGCGCATGCGCTCCCGAGTGCCCTGTAGAATGCATCAAGGAAGTTGACGGCAAGTACGTAATCGACGCTGAACAGTGTCTCGAGTGCGGCGCTTGCGCAGGCGTATGCCCTGTTGGCGCTCCCGTTGCTGAATAATTTTCAATAGTTATGCGGCTCTGCCGCAAGCACAAAAACCGCGCCTTGTGCGCGTTTTTTGTTATCTTTTTTTGGTGGTATCCTATGTCAAACGATACGTTACAACTGACGCCGGGCGTTGACGAACGCCTGGATAAAATCAACGAGAATCTTTCCCTGCTTCAGAAAATCGGCGGGCTTACGTTTACAACGGACGCCTATCTTCTGGCCGCCTTTGCCCGCGCTTTGCCCGGAGGCACAATGGCCGATCTGGGCAGCGGCACCGGCGTGGCCGCCTTTCTGTGCCTTACAAGGAATAAATACCGCCACGGATATGCTGTGGAGATTCAGGGAGAGTTCTGTGATCTGATCCGACGGAACGCCGCACTGAATCATCTGGAGGATCGTATCACGGTTCTGGAAAAGGACGTACGCGCGATCCGTCAGGCGGACACCGACGGCACCGTTTCGGCGGTGATCTCCAATCCGCCCTATATGCCGGCAGGCTCCGGTTTTGCCTCCGCCACTCACCAAAGCGATATGGCACGGCGGGAATTGAACGGCACAGCTATGGATTTCTGCGCGGCAGCCGCGCGGATACTGTCCACCGGCGGGTTGTTTTACACCGTGTACCGCCCGGATCGGATGCCGGAGCTGATCTCCGCGCTGAGAGAGAATCATCTGGAACCCAAGCGGATGGTGACGGTCTATCCGGACACAGAGAGCAAACCCTGCCTGATTCTCGTCGAGTCCAAAAAGGACGCCTCCCCCGGGCTTTTACAGCCCCCGCCGTTGATTATGTACGAAAGCCACGAAAGCCGTGTATACACCCCCGCTTTTCAGCGGATCTATGATGAGTTTACTATGGAACATCTGTTTCCCGCACCCAAAGGAGCCAAATTATGAGCCATCCCAAAAAGAAAAATATGTCCACCGAGGATAAAAACCGGGTTGTGGGCGGTATGCTGTATCTGGTGGCCACCCCCATCGGCAATCTGTCTGACTTGTCCCCCCGCGCCATCAAGGTGCTCTCCGAGGTGGATTTCGTAGCCGCCGAGGACACCCGGAATTCCGGATTGCTTCTGTCCCGTTTTGATATTTCCAAGCCTATGGTCAGCTATTTCGAGCACAACAAGCGGGAACGGGGCGAGATCATCGTGGAGAGGATCCTGGCCGGCGAATCCTGTGCGCTTGTCACCGATGCGGGCACCCCCGCCATCAGCGATCCCGGTGAGGATATTGTGGCACTGTGTGCCGAGCGGGGCGTACCTGTCACGTCGATCCCCGGTGCATGTGCCGCTGTGACGGCGCTGTCCGTGTCCGGACTGCCTACGGGCCGATTCGTGTTTGAAGGCTTTATCACCACCGTGAAAAACGATCGCCGCGAGCGGCTGATGGAACTTGCAACGGAAAATCGGACGCTGATTCTGTATGAAGCCCCGCACAAGCTGAAGGCCACGCTGAATGATCTTCTGAAATATTGGGGCGACCGCCGCATTTCCCTGTGCCGGGAAATTACCAAGTTGAACGAGGAAATTCTGCGTACCACCATCGCCAAGGCAGTGGAGTTTTATGAAGAAACGGATCCCCGCGGAGAATACGTGCTGGTGGTCGAAGGCGCAAAGGACGTGCCTGCGGCACAGGACGGGTATCCCAAGGATCCGGGAGAACACGTGCAAGCCCTGATGGAAAGCGGGATGGACCGTATGGACGCCATCAAATCCGCCGCTAAGGAGCGCGGAATGTCCAAGGGTGCCTTTTATAAGCTCCTGCTTAGCGCATCTGGCGAGGAATAAACGGCATAAATTCCCGAAAAATAGCAAAAACGCCTTGTAATAGGGGCGTTTTTCTGTTATACTATTAGAATCAGACAGTACTTTCCGGGATCGGCACCGATCCCGCATTACGGATAGCAACGAGAGGAATCATTACTATGGCAGACAAGAAGAAATATTATATCACAACCGCCATTGCTTACGCGTCCACCAAGCCCCATTTCGGCAACACCTACGAAATCATCCTGACCGATGCCATTGCCCGCTACAAAAGACAGCGCGGCTATGACGTGTTCTTCCTGACAGGCACGGACGAGCACGGCCAGAAGATCGAGAACAAGGCCGCTGAGGCAGGTATTCAGCCTAAGGAGTACGTAGATCGTGTGGCCGGTGAAATCCGCCGCATCTGGGACTGCATGGACACCACCTACGATCACTTCATCCGCACCACCGACGATCACCACGAGCGTGCGGTTGCGAATATTTTCAAGAAGCTCTACGACAAGGGTGACATCTACAAAGGTCACTACGAGGGCTGGTACTGCACCCCCTGTGAATCCTTCTTCACCGATACCCAGCTGGTGGACGGAAAGTGCCCCGACTGTGGCCGTGAAGTCAAGAAGGCCCAGGAGGAGGCCTACTTCTTCAATATGTCCAAATACGCGGACCGTTTGATGGAGCACATCGAGAGCCATCCCGAATTTATCCAGCCCGAAGCACGCTGCAAGGAAATGATCAACAACTTCCTGAAGCCCGGTCTGCAGGATCTGTGCGTATCCCGTTCTTCCTTCACCTGGGGCATTCCCGTCCCCTTTGATCCGAAGCACGTCACCTACGTATGGCTGGATGCACTGACCAACTATATCACCGCTCTGGGCTACGATCCCGCAAACGAGGTTCAGCCCGAGCTGTTCCAAAAGAACTGGCCTGCCGACGTACACATCATCGGTAAGGACATCGTTCGTTTCCACACCATCTACTGGCCTATCTTCCTGATGGCACTGGATCTTCCCTTGCCGGAGCGCGTGTTCGGTCATCCCTGGTTTATTTCCGGTACGGACAAGATGAGCAAATCCCGCGGCAACGTAATCTATGCCGATGAGCTCTCCCAGCGCTTCGGAGTGGACGGTGTGCGCTACTATGCGCTGGCCGAGATGCCCTACGTAAACGACGGCTCCATCACCTACGAAAACGTGATCAACCGCTACAACACCGATCTCGCCAACAATCTGGGCAATCTGGTCAGCCGTACCGTTGCCATGACGAAGAAATATTTCGACGGCGTGATCCCCGCACCCGTCGGTGACGAAGGTACCGATGCGGAGTTGAAGGAAACCGCTCTCGCCGCCATCAAGGCGTTTGATGAGAAGATGGACACCTTCCACATTGCCGAAGCCATCGACGAAGTGGTGCAGATGCTCCGCCGCACCAACAAATATATCGACGAAACGGCGCCCTGGGCACTGGCCAAGGACGAAGCACAGAAGGCACGTCTCGGCACCGTTATGTACAATCTGCTGGAATGCATCCGCATTGCGGCCATTCTGCTGGAGCCCATTATGCCCTCCACCTGTAAGGAAATTTATCGTCAGATCGGCGCGGACGCCACAGACTACGCTTCCCTGTCCGCTTTCGGCGGCATGAAGTCCGGTGCATCTGTCGGCGAGGCATCCGTCCTCTTCGCCCGTGTGGACGAAAAGAAGATGATGGACGAGATCAACGCCGAGATCGCGGCAAAAGCCGCCGCAGCCGAAGCCGCAGCAAAGGCTGTCGAGAAGCCGGAAGGTCTTGCACTGATCGGCATTGAAGATTTCATGAACGTGGAACTTCGCTCCGCACAGATTCTCGCCTGTGAGAAGGTGCCGAAGGCGAAGAAGCTTCTGAAGCTGCAGATCGATCTGGGCTACGAAAAGCGTCAGGTCGTATCCGGTATTGCCAAGTTCTACGAACCCGATGCCCTGATCGGCAAGAAAGTAATCCTTGTAACCAATCTGAAGCCGGCCGTGCTTTGCGGCATTGAAAGCAACGGTATGATCCTTGCCTCCGGCGAGGAAACGATCCGCGTAGTATTCCTGGATCCCGAAACGCCCCTGGGCGAGCGCATCCGCTGATGGAATATTTCGACTCTCACGCGCATTACAACGACAGCCGCTTCGCTGAGGAATTCCCCGGCGGAGCCGATGCCGCCATCCGTGACGCATACGACAGGGGTATAAAGTACATCCTGAACGCGGGCACCAATCCGATCACCAGCCGGGAATCTGCCACTCTTGCGGAAAAATATCCCTTTATGTACGCGGCAGCAGGACTCCATCCCGAGGATGCTATGGAGATTCCGGATGCGGACATGGCAGCGGTGCTGGAGGAGATCCGTACCCTTGCCGCCCATCCCAAAGTGGTGGCGATCGGCGAAATCGGTCTGGACTACCACTGGGATCCTGACGGCCGGGATCGGCAGATCCGTCTGTTTGATGCCCAGCTGTGTATGGCGGAGGAGTTATCCCTGCCTGTAATCGTCCACGATCGGGATGCCCACGGCGATGCCTTTGACACGGTGCGTGCCCATCCCAACGTGCGCGGCGTATTTCACAGCTTCAGCGGCAGTGCGGAAATGGCACGGCAGCTTTCCATGCTGGGCTGGTACATTTCCTTCTCGGGAACCATCAGCTACAAGAACGCCGCCAAGGTCCGCGAGGCCGCGGCAGCTGTTCCCCACGACCGTCTGCTTATCGAAACAGACGCCCCTTACCTGGCGCCTGTTCCCCATCGGGGAAAGATCAACTACTCCGGCTACGTTGTTCACACCGCCCGTGCTTTGGCAGATGCCATCGGCCTGTCGGAGGAAGAAACGGTCCGCCTGAGCACACAAAACGCAAAAGATCTGTTTGGAATAAAGTAACCTGATCCGCCGCAGTACCCTATAC
>JBGVKV010000062.1:0-7036 GCA_045123975.1 Eubacteriales bacterium
GTGGTGCAGGGTGGGGACAACGACTACTATCTGAACCACAACTACAAAAAAGAATCGCTGGTCATCGGCTCCATCTTTGTGGATTACCGCTGTGACGAATCCATCACGAAGAATTTCAACACCGTGCTGTACGGACACAATATCGAAACCAACGGCGGCGCCATGTTCAACCGAGTCACGGATTTCCTGAAGAAGGACGTGTTTGACAATGCCCTGATCTATATGTATACAATGGACGGCGTCTATATTTATCAGGCGTTCTCCGTATACAGCACCAAGCCGGACTCCGGCTACATCCGCACCGGCTTTACTTCCTATGATGATTTTGCGGAGTTTGCCGCCAAAATGAAGGCTCGCTCCCGCATTAAGAATAACGTGGAGGTGAGCGGAAATGACCGCATCATCACCCTGTCCACCTGTACCAACTACAACGACGGCCGCTATGCACTGCACGCTGTGCTGGTGGATTACATCACCTGATACCGAAGCGAGGTTATTATGGAGTTCAGTCCCTTTTTGAGTTGCCCTCATTGCGGTGGAGTCTTGCGCCGGGAGGGCGGAAGTCTCTTGTGTGATGGCAGAACGGGCCGAAAGCACTGCTATGATATCGCCGCGGCGGGTTACGTGAATCTGCTCCCGCCGGGGAAGGGCGGCAACGCCCACACCGGGGATGACGCCGGTATGATTGCCGCGCGGAGTGCCTTTCTGCGCGGGGGATATTACGACTGCATCTCCGATGCGGCTGCCGAGATCGCGTACAAAGCACTGGGAGAGGGACGGCGTGAGATCGCTTTCTGCGATGCCGGATCCGGTGAGGGATATCATACCCGCCGTATGGCCTGCCGACTTGCGGAGGTCAGCGGTCTGCCCGTGATCGGTTGCGGTATCGATGCCTCCAAAAAGGGAGCGGCGGCCGGTGCCAAGGGCTGTCGGGATCTGCCCGATGCCGTAAGGCTTTCCTTTGCCGCAGGCAATATCTTTTCTTTGCCCGTGGCGGACGACTCCCTGGATGTGGTGTTCAGTTTGTTTGCCCCTATCCCTGCCGAGGAGGTTACCCGTACCCTGCGGGATGACGGTATCCTGGTGGTGGTGGCTGCAGGCCCTCGCCATTTGTGGGAGCTTCGGTGCCTTCTGTACGACGAGCCAAGGGAAGGGAACGCGGAGGCTGCAACCCCTGCGGGATTTGTGTTGTCTCATAAGGAAACGGTGCGCAAGACCGTCCATATCCCCCATGAGGCCGATCTGCAGGCATTGTTTACGATGACCCCGTTCTACTACCGCACGCCGGAGGCGGGACGGGTACGCCTTTCCGAAACGCCCTCGCTGGACGTCAGCGTGGAGGCGGATATTTACGTATTTCGTAAGGAGAAAGCATGAAGATTTCTTTGTGTATCCCCATGTACAATGAGGCGAAGATCGCCGCCGATACGGCCCGCACCCTGTGGGATGCGATGGCAGAAAACCGACGCCGTCACGGTTGGGATTTTGAGATCCTTTTTGCCGACGACGGCAGTCTGGACGACTGTGCCCAGCGAGTTCGTGCCGTGGCCGCCGAAGGGAAAGACGAGATCCGCGTGGTAGGATACGAAAAAAACCGCGGCAAAGGCGGCGCCGTCCGTGAGGCGGTTCTGGCCTCCGACGGAGATATCGTGATCTATACGGACTGCGATCTGGCCTACGGCACGGACGTGATCGCCGAGGCGGTTCTTCGCTATGAGGACGGTGTGGATGCGGTGATCGGAAGTCGTCGGCTGAACGGCGGCGGGTACGAGGGATATACGCCCTTGCGCAAGCTGGCATCGGCGGTGTATTTCGGCGTTCTGAAAACGATCGGCGGATTTCATCTGTCCGATTCCCAGTGCGGCTTCAAATCCTTCCGAGGCCATGTGGCCCGCCAAATCTTTGGCAAGTGCCAAACGAATGGCTTTGCCTTTGATTTTGAGGTGCTTCTGCTGGCGGAAAAGCTGGGGGCATCCATTGCGGAAATGCCCGTGACGATCATCAACCACCGGGCATCCACTGTCCACGTAGTGCGGGACAGTATCCGTATGGTGCGGGATCTGCTCCGTATTAAAAAACGGGTGCGCCGTGTTACGTTTGAGGTGTGACGCATACAATAGACTGTTTACGTTATGGAGGTATATATGAGCGATTTTCGTGAAGTACAGCCGAAGGATTTTGAAATCAGTCCCTTTCAAGCTATCGGCAGCGATTGGATGCTGATTACGGCAGAGAAAGAGGGCAAGGTCAATACGATGACCGCCTCCTGGGGCGGCCTTGGCGTGATCTGGGGACGGAATGCTGCCTACGTGTTCGTCCGCCACAGCCGGTATACGAAAGAATTTATGGACGGAGCCGATACGTTCTCCCTCACTTTCTTCGATCGGGCACAATACGCCGAAATGCTTTCCTACATGGGAAAGGTGTCCGGACGGGACGAGGATAAGATCGCTTACTGGAATCTGAGCGTGGAGCACTGTGACGGGACGCCTTATTTCGGTGAGGCAAAGATCGCCATCACCTGCCGCAAGATGTGCCGCCAGCCCATCGAGCCCCACAATTTCCTGGATCCCACGGTGGATGAACGGTTTTATCCCACCAAGGATTATCACGATATGTATATCGGTGAGATCACCCACATTCTGGTGAAATAAAGAAAAAACAGCGTCACGCGGATGCGTGACGCTGTTTTTGTTTGTAAAAATTACTCGCCGATGTAGGGCATGAGCGCAACGTGGCGGGCACGCTTGATAGCAACAGTGATCTGACGCTGATGCTTTGCGCAAGCGCCGGAGATGCGGCGGGGCAGGATCTTCGCTCTGTCGGAAACACACTTCTTCAGGCGATTGATATCCTTGTAATCGATGTGATCGATCTTATCTGCGCAGAAAGTGCAAACTTTCTTTCTTCTGCGGTTGAAGGGACGCTGAGCGGGACGCTCGGATCTTACTTCAGCAGCCTGCTCAGGCTGTGCCTGAACGGCTTCGTTTCTTTCGTTATCCATTCCTATGAGACCTCCTGTATAAAATTAAGTTGGTTTGCTGCCTGCGGCTCAGAAGGGCAGCTCTTCGTCATCGGAAAGCTCCTCGAACTTGGGGGCGCCGGCCTGCTGAGAGGAGAATGCGGGAGTTCCGTAGTTATCGGGAACGTACGCACCCTGGCTGCCACCGGAAACGGGGCTTTCGGATTTTGCATCGACAAAATAGGCTTCGTCGGCGACTACTTCGGTGGTATAGCGCTTCTGACCCTGGTTGTCGGTCCAGCTTCTTGTCTGGATCGTACCCACCACGCAGATGGAGCTTGCCTTACGGAAGTAGCGAGTGATGAACTCTGCGGTCTGTCTCCACGCAGTCACGTTGATGAAGTCCGCCTGGCTGTCCTCACCGTTCTTGCCGCTGAACCGACGGTTCACAGCAATAGAGAAGGAAGTTACGGATACACCGGTGGCCGTGGTTTTCAGTTCCGGATCAGCCGTCAGACGGCCGCCCAGAATGACCTTGTTGAAATTGAAGTTTGCCATGATTTCCTCCTTGAAAAAGAGAAGTACTTGGCTTATGCCTCAGCGGCAGCCTTCTTGTCTTCGTGACGAATCACGATAGAGCGCATGATGCCCTCGGTGATACCGAAGATACGCTCCAACTCAGCGGGAAGATTACCCTGGCTCTCGAAGTTAACAAGAACGTAGTAACCCTCTTCCTTGTCATTGATCGGGTATGCCAGACGGCGCTTGCCCCACTCATTGACCTCAGAAACCTTGCCGTGCTCCGCGATGAGAGCCGTGAACTTGTCCACCAAACCCTTGATAGCTTCCTCGGAGAGAGAAGCATCGATGATGAACAGAGTCTCATAAGAGTTGAACTTTTCCATTTTTACACCTCCCTATGGACATTAAAGACCGCCGACATACAGATTTACCGGCGGCAGAGAGACGGACATAAGATGCCCGTTCAGTCAAACAGTATAACATATTCGCCGTGCGGTGTCAAGGGCTTTTGGTGGATTTTTTGGGAAAACAAAGTATTTTTTCACATTCTTTTTCCCCGTGAGGGCGAATCGGAATAAACGGTCGATTGTTGACTTTTTCCTTCCTTTGATGTATAATATACTATGTATTTTTATACTCGGGGAACTGTGCGGTTTTCCGATGCTGTCCGCTTTGGCGGACGGATCACTTTTTGCCCGTACGGAGGCAGTTTCATGGAAGAAAACAAGACGAGAAAAAGAGCACCCCGGGAGTTGTCCCCGGAGGACATAGATAAGCAGTTTCACTTCGCTGATCAGGTGGCCGCTATCCACAGCCGGAACGGACGGGTGGGGGAGAATGCCCCCAGATGCTTCGTGCAGACCTTCGGCTGCCAGCAGAATGAGGCGGACAGTGAGCGGATCGCAGGCCTTGCCTGCCTGATGGGGTACACGATCACCCACGATCCCGCCGAGGCAAAGCTGATTCTGGTCAATACCTGCGCGGTCCGCGAGCATGCGGAGAAAAAAGCCTTGTCCATCATCGGACAGTACAAGCATCTGAAGGAAGCGGATCCTGAGGTAATCATCGGTGTGGGCGGGTGTATGGTTACCCAGCAGCACCGTGCCGATCAGCTGAAGAGGAGCTATCCCTACGTAAGCTTCGTGTTTGATACCGCGTCGGTCCATACCCTGCCGGAATTGGTGGCGGGTATTCTCAGCGGACGGGGACGCAGATTCTTCGTGGGCGGTGAGGGCAATATCGCCGAGGGCATTCCCACCCATCGGGAGATTGCCTATAAGGCCTGGCTGTCCGTCATGTATGGATGCAATAATTTCTGCTCATACTGCATCGTGCCCTATACCCGCGGACGGGAAAGAAGCCGTACGCCGGAGGCGATTCTGTCGGAAGCACGTCAGCTGATCGCCGGCGGAGCCAAGGATATCACCCTCCTCGGTCAGAACGTAAACTCCTACGGGCGGGATCTGGACGGTGTGACGTTTGCCGAATTGATCGATGCCGTAGCCAATCTGGACGGGGATTTCCGTGTGCGGTTTATGACCAGCCATCCCAAGGATGCCTCGGATGAACTGATCCAGGTCATGGCGAAAAACGAGAAGATCGTCCGTCATTTTCACCTGCCGCTCCAGTCCGGATCGGATGCTATCCTGAACCGTATGAACCGGCGCTACACCGCCGAAAAGTATTACGGCATCGTGGAAAAGCTGCGGGCCGCTATGCCCGATATCAGCTTGACGAGCGATATTATCGTGGGCTTTCCCGGAGAAACTGAGGAGGATTTTGAGGCCACGATGGATATGCTCCGACGAGTGCAGTACGACGCCATCTTCTCCTTCATCTATTCCCCCCGCAAGGGAACCCCTGCGGCAGAGATGGCGGATCAGGTGCCCCACGAGGTGAGCACCGCCCGCTTTGAGCGGATGCTGGAATTGCAGAACGGAATCTCCCTTGCCCGCAATCAGCGTTTTGTGGGCAGAGTTATGCGGGTGCTGGCGGAGGAAGTCAGCCACGGCGATGCGGGGCGCATCACCGCCCGGGGCGATTCCCCAAGGCCCATCCACGTGAAAGCCGATCCCTCCCTGATCGGACAGTTTATAAACGTCAAAATCACCGCCGCCGACACATTTTCCCTGATGGCGGATTTGGTTTGATGAATTTATATTTTTCAAGAAAGAAGAGTAACGATTATGGCAGAGTATATTTCCAAAGAAATCCGTGAGGCCGCCGAGGCCCTGGCAAAGCTGATCCGCGCGGATAAGCGGTATCAGGCATACGAAGCAGCCGCCGAGGTGTATGAAAAGGATCCCGAGATCCTTTCTATGATTACCGAGTATAACGTGCATCAGGCCGCTTTGTCCGAGCAGTTTACCCATGAGGAGCGCAACGAGGAGATGATCGCCTGTATCCAGAAGCGCATCGACGAGCTGTATGAGGCTATCACCAACAACGCATCCTACCGGGACTTCATCCGTGCCAAGGAAGAGAGCGACGCGTTTGTGCAGATGGTCAATGCGGAATTGGATTTCTTCATCACCGGCCGCCGTGCCTGCACCCACAACTGCTCCACCTGTCACGCGGATTGCAGCAGCGCCGGCAAATAACAAAACACAACCTTAGAGAAAGGTATGGTATAAACGATGGCATTGTCACCCATGATGCAGCAGTACATGGATATCAAAGAACAGTATAAGGATTTTATCCTGTTTTACCGTCTCGGCGACTTTTACGAGATGTTTTTTGATGATGCCAAGCTGGTTTCGGAGCTTCTTTCCCTGACGCTCACCGGCCGGGATTGCGGCGAGGCGGAACGGGCACCTATGTGCGGCGTGCCCTATCACTCCTGCGAGGGATATATCGGCAAGCTGATCTCCATGGGCTACAAGGTGGCCATCTGCGAGCAGACCGAGGATCCCGCCAAGGCCAAGGGACTGGTGCGCCGTGAGGTGGTGCGGATCATCACCCCCGGCACCGTGGTGGAGAACGATCTTCTGGAGGATACCCAGAACAACTATCTGGCTACCATCGTCTTTGACGGGGATACGGCGGGCGTCTGCTTTGCGGACGTGTCCACAGCCTACGTGTGTGCTACCTCTTTCCGTGGAGGGGACGTGGTGTCCCAGCTGCAAAATGAGTTGTCCACCTACGCCCCCAAAGAGGTGATCCTCAATACCTCGGCTGATCTTTTGCCGGGACTGAAGGAATTTTACGCCGAGCGGATACGCGGTCTGTTTGAGGACGGACGACCGGAATACTTTGTAAAATCCGAGGCTATTGCCCGGGCGGAGGAGCAGTTCGGCGTCTGCGTGGAGAATACGGATGCGGCGGCCCTGATCGCCGCCGGTGCAGCCGCCGCCTACATTGCCGAAACCCAGATGCGGGACGTGTCCTTCCTCCGTGAATTGCATCTGTACCAGTCCTCCCAGTTCCTGGAAATGGACATTTCCACAAGACGGAATCTGGAGCTTTGTGAAACTATGCTGTCCAAAGAACGGCGCGGATCCCTTCTGTGGGTGCTGGATAAAACCTCCACCTCCATGGGAGCACGCCTTCTGC
>JBGVKV010000063.1:0-82692 GCA_045123975.1 Eubacteriales bacterium
CCTCCGTCGGCTGAATTGGGATGCGGTGGACGCTACGCTCATCGCACGGAAATGCGAAATATAAAAGGGGAGGTGCAAAGCACCTCCCCTTTTCTCAATTCTTCGTCTTTCCCCGGAAGAAGACGGCGGCCAGCAAACCGAACACCAGAGCGGCGGTAATCCCCGCCGCGGTTTCGCTGATTCCGCCTGTCAACGCACCGAGCAGTCCCTTTTCGCTGACCGCTTCCTTCACGCCCCGGGCGATCAGATAGCCAAATCCCGTCAGAGGCGTGGCGGCGCCGCACCCGGCGAATTTTGCAAAAGGCTCGTATACGCCGACGGCGCCCAGGATCACGCCGCCTACCACGTAGGACACAAGAATCCGGGCGGGAGTCAGCTTCGTTTTATCGATGAGGATCTGGGCGGGCAAGCAAAGCAGCCCCCCGATTACAAAGGCCCACACGTAATCCATCATAAACAGCCCTCCCTTACGCAATGGTGATGCGCACCAGATGGGCGATCCCGGGAATGGATTGCCCCTGCTGGATGCTCATGGGACTCATCAAAGCCCCGGTGCCCAAAAACAGAATATCTCTCAGCCGTCCCGCGCGCATCTCGTGCAGGAGATAGCCGGCGGTGACTACCGCACTGCATCCGCATCCCGAGCCGCCGGCGTGCTTGTCCGTGGCATCCGCATCGTAGATCAGATTGCCGCAGTCTGTGTGTACGGAGGCAATCTCCAATCCTGCCGCTTTGGCAAAATCGCAGAGAATGGCGGAGCCCTCCGCTCCCAGATCCCCCGTTACAATCAGATCGAAGGAATCCGGTGACAAATGGCTTTCCAAAAAATAGCGCATCAGGGTGTCCAGTGCCGCGGGCGCCATGGCAGCTCCCATATTGTTCGCATCCTTGATGCCCCGATCCACGGAGATGCCGGGCAGGACTTCCGTAATGCGGGGCAGGCATTCGTTCTGTACACCCCGTGGATAGTAGCTTTCCCTGAGATCGCTGAGCAGGAACGCAGCGGCACCGGTTACAGTCCATTGTGCGGTGGGCGGCCGCTGTCCGCCGTATTCCATGGGATAGCGGAACTGTCTTTCTGCGGAGCAGTAGTGAGAGGAAACGGCACTGATCACCCGACCGCCTACGGTGCAGGCGTAGAGGGCGCCCAGGCAGAGCCCCTCCGCTGCGGTGGAGCATGCCCCATACAATCCGAAAAAGGGAATGTTATAGGAGAGCAGACCGTATCCCGCGCCCGTGCACTGATTGAGCAAATCTCCCGAGAAAACGGCGGCGATGTCCTCGTCCTTCAGCTTGGCCCGACCGAGCAGGGAACCCACCGCCATACGCTGCATCTCGCTTTCCGCTTTTTCCCAGGTGTCCATACCGAAGGTGTCGTCCTTCGGATCGTGAAAGTCAAAATACTCCCCCAAGGGGCCCGCGAATTCCTCGTGCCCCACCACGGTGGATGCGCCGGCAATATAGATAGGCTTTGGCAGTTTGATGATGGAATGTCCCATATGCACCTCAGAAAAACGTGTTGATAATCCAGTAGATTACGCCGTAGACCGTGCCGGCGGCCATGCCGTACAGAATCACGGGGCCGGCGATGGAGAAGATCTTGGCGCCCACGCCCAAAATGAATCCTTCTCCTTTGGTATCGATGGCGGGGGCGGCCACTGCATTGGCGAAGCCGGTGATGGGAACCAGCGTGCCCGCCCCTGCCCATTTGGCAATATTGTCGAATATGCCGAGACCGGTAAGCAGTGCGGTCAGAAACACCAGGGAGACCGACACCAGCGCTGCCGCATCGTCCTTTTCCATTCCCCAGGATTTGTACAGGGCAAGAAGTCCCTGGGCGCCGGCGCAGATGGATCCTCCCGTCAAGAACGCCCGCACGCAGTTCTTGGCCAGAGGAGATTTTTTTGCCCGGGCGTTCACGTACCGTTTGTAATTTTCGCTGTCCGTGTGCATATGCGTCCTCCGTTTTATCAAGTTGGGGATAGTATTTCCTGGCCTGGGGGGATTATGCGTAAAATATTTATGAATTATTCATTATTTGTATAGAAAATGGGGATGGAAATGTAGTATACTGTACGTAGATCAAAATACGATTGAGGAGTGAGAGTATGTCTTTTTTTGACAATCTGAAGAAAAATATCAATACGGCGGCTAATTATACCGTGCAGAAGACCGGTGAGATGACCGAGGCGGCCAAGATCCGTCTGGACATCCGTACCCAGAATCTGCGCCTGGCGAAGTGCTTTGAAAATATCGGCCAGCTCTACTATAAGAGCATCAAGGAAGAGGGCGAGATCCCCGCGGCGGAGATGGATGCCTATATGCTGGAAGCCGACGGAATCAAACTGGAAATTTCTATTCTGCGCCGAGAGCTGGCAAAGGCTCAGGGCTGCGTGATCTGCTCCGCCTGCGGTGCCCAGATCAGCAACAAGTCCGTGTACTGCCCTTTGTGCGGCATCAAGCTGGAGGCTGAGGAAGAATCCGCGGAGGAAACCGTGGAGATCTCTGAGGAGACTCCGGAAGAATAATTCAAAGACTGGACAAACGCAGGCACAGCGGTAAAACCGCTGTGCCTGTCTGTAATCGTGTGCGGAAATCCAGGGAGGGAAATACGATGGATGCAGTATGGACGGATATGTATGAAGCGGCCAAAGCCGCACTGAATGCCCGCAGAATCTCCGAATACGTAACGTGCGGCGAGGTGGCGGCAGCTATTTTGTCCACATCGGGGAAAATATACACGGGCGTCTGTGTGGACACCTGCTCCACTTTGGGAATCTGTGCGGAGCGGAACGCAATTTTCCATATGATCACCTGTGGGGAGAAGGAGATCGATCGGGTTTTGTGCATTCTTCCCGACGGATCCTGCGGCGCACCCTGCGGTGCCTGCCGGGAGTTGATGGTACAGCTTATGGCGGGAAAATATTACGATATTGAAATTATGATGGATTACACCACCGGCCGCACCGTAACGTTGGGTGAGATCACGCCGGAGTGGTGGATCCGCTGAGGAGAGTACGATGGACAAAAAAGACGAGATTATCTCCATGCAGCTGGACCTGATCCGTTCCATGACGGAAAACAATATGCGGAGAGTGGGCACGGATCTTTGGGGAAGCGGACGGGCGGATAAGCCGGCGCCCGCGGTGACAAACGGCACTTCCCCCGAAAAGGCCGCACCGAAGTCGAAGGTAAAAACGGAAACACCTCCGGAGGAGGAAATTCCGCCGAGGGAGGATATAGCCGATCTTAAGAAGGAGCTTTCCTCCTACATAGGCCTTTCTGCCGTAAAGGCGGAGGTGGAAAATCTCATCAATATGGCTACCGTCTACGGGATGCGTCGGGAGCACGGTCTGCCCACGGCGGATATGTCCTTGCATATGGTGTTCTCCGGCAATCCCGGTACGGGTAAAACCATGATCGCCCGTTTTATGGCGCGGGTGTACCACTCTCTCGGAATTCTGTCCAAGGGACAGCTTGTGGAGGTGGACCGAAGCGGCCTTGTGGCGGGATACGTGGGACAGACGGCCATCAAAACATCCAAGGTGCTGGAAAGGGCCAAGGGCGGCGTATTGTTTATCGACGAAGCCTACACCCTGACCTCCAAGGAAGGAAACGATTTCGGATACGAGGCTGTGGATACGGTTCTGAAGGCCATGGAAGACAACCGGGAGGATCTGGTGGTCATCGTGGCAGGATATATCGATCGGATGGAAACCTTCATCGATTCCAACCCGGGGCTCCAGTCCCGCTTCAATAAGTATCTTCACTTTGCCGATTACAGCGCCGAGGAGATGACGGATATCTTCCTTATGCAGTGCGAAAAGAACTGCTATACGCCGGACGAGGATGCGGTGGAGGCGATCCGCGAGTATCTTCGTATGGCCTCCGAGGAGGCCGGCGAGTTCGGCAACGCCCGCGGTGTGCGCAACGTGTTTGAAAAGGTGCTTTCCGCCCAGGCCAATCGGCTGGCGATGGCGGGGGATATCACCCGTGAGGAACTGATGCGCCTGACAAAAGAGGATGTGCAGACGGCGGTCTACGGCAAAACGGAATAAGAAACACGCAGGGTGTCGCAAAGACCCCTGCGTTGTTTTTTACAGAGCGGCAGAGAAAATCAGGGAAAGATAATATCCCAATGCTGCGCAGATGGGAAAGGTAACCACCCAGGCGGCCACACACCGCAGAAACTGGCTTTTGTGAATTTTGCAAAGGGGAGAAACTGCCGCCGCCGCGGCTACGGCCGCGGTTTTCGTATGGGTGGTGGAGGCGGGAATCCCCCCGAGGCTGAGCGCAAGCAATGCCGCGTCACAGGCAATGTCAGCGGCCAGGGCGGCGTGGGGGTGGAGATCGGCCAGATCCGATCCCACTGCATTCGTCATGCGGCGGCCGCCGCAGAGGGAACCGATGGCCATCACGACGGCGCTGAAACCGATGAGGACAGGGGGGCGGGCGGCTATGGCCACCAGGGAAAGAAAAGCGCAGAACTTGGACAGATCCTGTATTCCGTGGAGAAAAGAGGATGCCCCGGCGGAGAGGATCTGCCACCTCCGGAGTGTGGCGGAACGAAGATTGAAAGGAAGAAATCGGGGCAGAACCGTGCCCGCCACGGCCCCGGCCAACACACAAAGGCTCATCCAGAAAAGGGCAGGCAGAAGGGGAGAGATTACGGAGGTGTTGCCGCTCAAAGCGGCGGACGCCCCGGCCGCAGCTGCCAAAAGACCGTGGCTTTCGCTGGTGGGCAAGGCAAGAATCCAGGCAATCAGGGCGAACAGTACGGTGGCGGTGAGGGAGGCAAGCACCCCGATCTCCGCCGTTCGGCCGAAATCCCAGGCGGCCAGAACGGATTCGCCGATTCCCCCGAACAGCCATACTCCGCACACTCCGCCGATTCCGTTGCATATCCCGCACAAAACGGCACCGTGCCCCATAGAGATCGCCCCCGAGCATACGGCGGTGGCGATGGAACCGCAGGCATCGGTGGCACCGTTCAGAAAAATCAAAAGAAAGATAACGACCGCGATGGCAAATTCCATAAGCCTCCCCCGGTGAATATCGCGGTTTCGATTGACAAAACCGCGGGAAATTGGTATCATATACTGTAGTAAAAATATGCACACGCGAGGCGAATATGATGGGTTACGCATGCAATGAGGGCGAGATTTTGTTCTTTGGCTTTGATTGTGCTTTGCGTCGGATGCTGAGTGCCTTGTGTGGTGTTTCCGGCGAGGCCGATGCATCGGTTGTGCCCCGACTGTGCATAGCCGACGGGGAAGATCCCCGGGCCTGTGATCGATGCACAAAGACGGCTGCCGCGCATCGTGCAGCCATACTGATCATTGGCGGGGATGGGCGCGGTACCCATTATTTACCCAGGCCCTTTCTGTTTTCGGATTTTACGGATCTGCTGCAGCAGATTCTGGAGGCGGACAGGGTGAGCGGGGAATCCTCCCCTAAAGGAAAATGTACCGTGTGCCGATTGGCCCTGACGTCCGACAACTGGGCTTCCTTCGGGGAGAATCGATGCCGTCTGTCCCCCGCCGAGGCGCAGATCCTCCGACTGCTTTTGCAGAACGCACCCGCTCCCGTTTCCCGGGAGACGCTCTCTCAGGTGTTCGTAGGAAAAAACGGAAACGGAGTGGACGTGTACGTCAGCTATCTGCGGCGTAAATTGGGGGGGCTTACACCGAAAGTGGGGATCGTTTCCGTCCGTGGACGGGGATATTCCTTGGTCGGTGGGGAATCTATACAGAATTGAATCAAAAATGGAGATAGAAGAATGAAAGAAGTAATCCTTTGCAAATATGGTGAAATCATTTTGAAGGGCGCCAACAAATCCCAGTTCGAGAGCTTGCTGCTCCGCGAGGTGCGCCGCCGTGCCGCCCACGTGGGTAAGTTTGACGTAAGCTACGCCCAGAGCACCGTGTGCATCGCCCCCTTGACGGATGAAGAGGATATGGAGGAGATGTTCCGCCAGGCCAAGCACGTCTTTGGCTTTGTGGGCATCACCCGTGCCGCCGTGGCGGAAAAGACCGTGGAGGACATCTGCCGCGTGGCGGCGGAGTATCTGCCTCCCTACCTGGCAGGTGCCAGAAAACTCCGCGTAGAAGCCAAGCGATCCGATAAGCGGTTCCCCCTGAAGTCCCCTGAACTGGCGGGCGAAGTGGGCGGCGCCATTCTGTCCGTAATGCCTCATCTGAAGGTGGATCTGACCCACCCCGACGTGACCGTCCGGGTGGAGGTGCGCGATCAGTATGCGTACGTGCACGCAGGTCAGGAAAAGGGCGCGGGCGGTATCCCGCTGGGCTCCGGCGGACGGGGACTGCTGCTCCTCTCCGGCGGTATCGACAGCCCCGTGGCCGGCTATATGATGGCCCGCCGCGGACTGGCGTTGGACGCTTTGTATTTTGAGAGCATCCCCTACACCAGCGAGCTGGCACGGGAGAAGGTATTTACCCTGGCCAAAATTATGACGGAATACTGCGGCAAGATCCGCATGCACGTGATCTCCCTGACGAAGATCCAGGAAGCCATCCGGGATAACTGCGATGAGGATTACTTCACCTTGCTTCTGCGCCGCTTTATGATGCGCCTGTCCTGCCGTATGGCAGAGCAGTGTGGTGCTCCCGCCTTGATCACCGGCGAGAGCCTGGGCCAGGTGGCCAGCCAGACTATGGCGGCTATATGTGTGACGGAGAACGCTTCCGACCGTCCCATCCTGCGTCCCTGCATCGGTATGGACAAAGAAGAGATCGTCCGCACCGCCCGTGAGATCGGCACCTTTGAGACGTCCATTCTTCCTTACGAGGACTGTTGTACGGTATTTACCCCCCGCCATCCCAAAACCCAGCCGGTGCTGGAGAAGGTGCTGGAGCAGGAGGCAAAGCTGGATTACGACACCCTTCTTGAGGAAGCATGGCTGACCCGCAATACGCTTGTGGCCGAGCCCTTCTCCCTGGAAGCCTGAAACAAGATATAACAAAAACCCGGTATGGCAAACGCCATACCGGGTTATTTTTCTTTTGAGAATTACTGCTTGCTCTGATCCTTTACCAGAACGTCGTGGGCACCGCCCTCGACGATGGAAACGGCGCTGACCAGAGTCAGACGGGCCTTCTCCTGAAGCTCTGCAATGCTCAATGCACCGCAGTTGCACATGGTGGAGCGGATCTTGGACAGAGTGGTTGCCAGGTTGTCGTGGAGAGATCCCGCATAGGGAACGTAGCAGTCTACGCCTTCCACGAAGGACAGCTTGGATGCGCCGCCCATATCGTATCTCTGCCAGTTGCGGGCGCGGGCACTGCCTTCACCCCAGTACTCCTTCATGTAGCTGCCCTTGATCATCACCTTGTTGGTGGGGCTTTCGTCGAATCGGGAGAAGTAGCGGCCCAGCATGCAGAAGTCTGCGCCCATTGCCAGAGCCAGTGTGATGTGGTAGTCGTATACGATACCGCCGTCGGAGCAGATCGGGATGTAGATACCGGTCTCCTTGTAGTACTCGTCACGGGCTGCAGCTACCTCGATTACGGCAGTAGCCTGTCCGCGGCCGATACCCTTGGTCTCACGGGTGATGCAGATGGAACCGCCGCCGATACCGATCTTGATGAAGTCGGCACCTGCCTTGGCCAGGAAGAGGAAGCCCTCACGGTCCACTACGTTGCCGGCGCCTACCTTTACGGTGTCGCCGTACTTCTCGCGGATGAAGGCGATGGTGCGGGCCTGCCACTCGGTAAATCCTTCGCTGGAGTCGATGCAGAGCACGTCGGCACCTGCCTCAACGAGGGCGGGAACACGCTCGGCGTAGTCGCGGGTGTTGATGCCGGCGCCTACCACGTAGCGCTTCTGAGAATCCAGGAGCTCGTGGGGATTTTCCTTGTGCTGGGAGTAGTCCTTACGGAATACGAAGGATACCAGGTGATCGTCCTTGTCCACGATGGGCAGGGAGTTCAGCTTGTGATCCCAGATGATGTTGTTGGCTTCCTTCAGGGAAGTACCCTCGGGAGCGGTGATCAGCTTCTCACGGGGAGTCATAAAGGTTTCTACCTTTTCGTCCATAGACATACGGCTTACGCGGTAGTCACGGCCGGTTACGATACCGAGCAGCTTACCGTTGGGCTTTCCGTTTTCCGTTACGGCGATGGTGGAGTGACCCAGACGCTCCTTCAACTCGATTACGTCCGCCAGAGTCTGGTCGGGGCGGAGGTTGGAGTCGGAGTATACGAAGCCAGCCTTGTGATTCTTCACACGGCGTACCATTTCAGCCTCATCCTCAATGCTCTGGGAGCCGTAGATGAAGGATACGCCACCCTCTTTTGCGAGAGCGATGGCCATACGGTCGTCGGATACAGACTGCATGATGGCGGAAACCAGGGGGATATTCATGGAGAGAGCCGGTTCCTCGCCGCGCTTGAATTTAACCAGCGGTGTTTTGAGGGAAACGTTGGCGGGAATGCAGTTCGCGTCGGAATAACCGGGAACAAGCAGATACTCACTAAAGGTGTGGGACAGTTCGTTGTAGTAGAAAGCCATAGCAATACTCCTATGAATATATATATTAGAAAGATTATAACACATTACAGAGGAGAATACAAGATGACAAAACCACCATTTTTTCAAAAAAATAAAAATTTTTTTGCGCCAGATTGCGAAAAAATGCGATGAACAAAAAAAGCACGCAGGATAATTCCTGCGTGCCCGTTTTTTTGTTATTATACGTCCAATTCGAAGATGGCTCTGTCGTCAAAGGTGGTAACGTACTTTGCGTTGATCTCGGCGCTGTCCTTGGAGTACTGTGCATTCTTCAGCGCGTTGTCTGCCTGTACGTGCCAAGCGATTTCACCTTCGCCGACGAAGAACATTACGTGGTAGCCGTAATCGGACTTCACGATGCCGGTGTCGCCTGCCTTGCGGCCGTCGGCGTAGATCCATGCGTCAAAGGATTCTACCATCTCGCCCTTGCCAACGTTCTCGTACAGACCGCCATTGGTGTTGGAGCCGGTGTCCTCGCTGTACTCGTTTGCCAGAGCAGCGAATGCATCGGCGCCGCCGGTGAAGCCGGCCAGCAGCTCTTCTGCCTTAGCCTTGGCAGCCTCGTCGGAGCCGTAGGTGGCGGAGGAGAGCAGGATGTGACGAATGTTTACGGTATTGTACTCATCCAGAGAGGGGGTAGCGAGAAGCATATAAGCGGAGTAGGTGGTCTTGTCCTCGCTGATTTCGGTGAATACGTCGCCGGCCTTGCGGTCATCGGCGAACGCCCACTCGGCGGTGGCGTCATCCTTCACGTAGGTGGACTTGGTGGACAGAGCGGATACTTTCTCGCGGATTGCATCGTCGGTAACCTTCTCGTCGTCCAGATAAGTTACGTTGCGGAGGTAATCAAAAGCGACAGCCTCGAACTCTTCCTTGGTGGTAACCTGAGCGAATCTGTCCAGGTAGCTCTGCAGCATCTCCGCGGTCTTCACATCGTCCTCCAGGGTATCGGAGGTGCTCATATCAAATGCGGCATATTCCGCATAAACAAGAGCGTCGGGATTTTCCTCGATATACTTGTTGAAGTCTGCCTCGGTGTAGTTGTAGGAATCAACGATTGCCTGATTGCACTTGGATGCCAGAACGGAGAGCTCCAGCGCACGGCGCACGTCCTTCTGGTTTACGCCGGAACCGAACATAACGTGGGTGTAGTAGGAGGTAGTGACACCTGCCTGCTTAGCCGCAGTCTTGATGGAAGCGATAGCCTCGTCGATCTCCTTGTGATCTTCCTCAGTCAGAGTAATGCCGCGGGCATTTGCTTCCTCGCAGAATGCCAGGGTGTTGGAAAGAGTGCTCTTTGCATTTGCCGCAAAGAAATCAAACCAGGTAGAGCCGTCGCTGTAAAGAGTGCATGTCTGACCCTTCAGAGAAACGCTCGTGTTGATGGGGAAGTAGTATCCGTAGGTGTTGTTGAACTCCTGATAGTACTTGTGGAAGAAGTAGGAGAAAACGGCGTTGTCCACTTCGTAATTCTCCGTAGTTGCCACAACCGTGTTACGCAGGAAATATCCGCTGGTTACCAGGGAGCTGTATGCTACCAGGGAGCCGAGCAGTGCTACCACGAGAACGGTGCACACGATTGCGATGACTGTATTGCGTTTTGCCTTGCCCATGAATTAAAACCATGCCTTTCATTTGTTGTTATACATATCGGTAGTCCCGATGGACAACCGAAATAAACGGACCAAACTGCAAGCTTAGTCCGATAATTGCCTTATTATAACACAGTTTTTCGGAAAATGCTATAGGAGAATTGAAAATTTACATATTAATTACAAAATAATCTTTCAAAAAAGCATCATACAGCCCCCGAGTTTACAAAAAACTGTTTATTTTTCTCGTCTCATGTGGTATACTGGTACGGATTATGAAATGTACATAAGGAGATTGCTTCTGTATGAAACGAGAAGAATCCTGTGCTGCCCGGCTTGGGCGGGTAGGCGGACAGGCCGTGCTGGAAGGCGTTATGATGAAAAGCGGCGACCGTACTGCCCTGGCTGTCCGTGATGAGGCGGGCAATATCCGCACCTCTGTGGAGAGCCACACCTCCGTACGGAAGAAATATAAATTTTTGAATATTCCCCTTCTGCGGGGCATCGTCAATTTCGTGGAGACTATGATCCTCAGCTACAATACCCTGATGAAGTCGGCGGACATGCTGGGCATCGACGATGCGGCGGAGGACTCCAAATTTGAGGCGTGGCTCCGCTCCAAGTGGGGCGACAAATTTATGGCCGTGCTGATGGGTATCGCCACCGTGCTCGGCATGGTGGTGGGATTCGGTCTGTTTCTGTACCTGCCCGCCTTTGTTACCAAATGGCTGGATTCTCTCCTCGGCGGTATCGGCTGGTTCCGGAACGTGATCGAGGGCGTGATGAAGATCGCCATCTTCGTCGGCTATATTGCTCTCTGTTCGCTGATGAAGGAAATGCGCCGCACCTTTGAGTATCACGGCGCCGAGCACAAATCCATTGCCTGCTACGAATCCGGTGAGGAGTTGACCCCCGCAAACGCGGCCAAGTGCTCCCGTTTTCATCCCCGCTGCGGTACCAGCTTTCTCTTCGTGATCCTGATTCTCTCCATTTTGGTTAACTCTCTCATCTCCTGGGAGAATCTGGTCTTGCGCGTGGTTCTGAAGCTGCTGCTTTTGCCCGTGATCGTGGGCCTGGGCTTTGAGTTTATTATGTACGCCGGCAAGCATACCAATTTCTTTACCCGGCTTTTGTCTGCTCCCGGCTTGTGGATGCAGCGGATCACCACCCGTGAGCCCGACGAATCCCAGCTGGAGATTGCTATTACCGCTTTGAAACTGGCTATGCCCGACGAATTCCCGCCGGAATCGGTTGCGGAAGAAGATGACGAAATTTCGGCAGATGCCGATATCGAAGCCGAATGACACTGACGGACGTTCAGCGGCGGTTGGCCGCCGCAGGGATTGAGGACGCTTCCTGGGAAGCGCGGCTTCTGGCCGCCCGCTATACGGGATTGTCCGATGCCCGGCTTCTTTTGATGGGCAGGGAAGAGCTGGATGCGCCCGGTTTGGAGGAGGCTTTGTCCCGCCGCGAGGCACGGGAACCGCTTCAGTATATTTTGGGCGAGTGGTCCTTTATGGGACTTGCTTTTTCGGTGAATCCCCATTGCCTGATCCCCCGTCCCGATACGGAAACACTGGTGGAATATGCCATTCGGCATCTGTCGAAAGATGCTCGTGTGGCGGATCTGTGTACGGGCAGCGGGTGCATCGGCATTGCCTTGGCCCATTATCGCCCCGATGTCACCGTGACGGCAGTGGATCTGTTTCCGGAGACGGCAGAAGTAGCCGAGGAAAATGCCCGCCGTTTGGGCGTGAGTGATCGCTTTACCGTTCAGGTGGGCGACGTAACAAAGGAAATCTTTTCCCCCGGTGAGAGTTTTTCCGCCATCGTTTCCAATCCACCCTATATTACTTTGGAGGAAATGAAAGAGCTGGCACCCGAGTTGTCCTATGAGCCCCGCGCGGCTCTGACGGACGAAGGGGACGGCTTGTCCGTGATCCGCGGCGTACTGAATACCGCATCCCGCCACCTGAAGACGGACGGACTTCTTCTGATGGAATTCGGTGCGGAACAGGGGGCGGTGGTTTCCCACCTGGCACGAGAATATTCTTTTGATGAGGTGCATATTCTCAAAGACGCCGCAGGCCACGACCGTGTGCTCTGTGCCCGCCGCGGCAGAATTTGACGGATTGTGAGGACTGTATAGTATTATGAAAAAAATCAAGCTTTGCGTATTGTTTGGCGGACGTTCCTCCGAGTATGAGGTGTCCCTGAAATCGGCATACTCCGTTTTGATCAATGCAGATCGGGAGAAGTACGACATTCTTCCCGTCGGCATCACCAGGGAGGGAGAATGGTACTTCTTTGAGGGGGATTACGAATCCGTTCCCGACGGAAGCTGGTGCGCGGATACTTCCGCTATGAAGCGGGTGGCACTGGATCTGGCCGGTAAAAAGCTCTGTCTCATCGACGGGACGGACGTATCGGATTTCCCCGTGGACGTTATATTCCCCGTGCTCCACGGATCTTACGGCGAGGACGGTACTGTCCAGGGCATGCTGTCCCTGGCGCAGATTCCCTTTGTGGGATGCGGCTCCGCATCCGGTGCCGTTTGCATGGATAAGCTGTTCACCAAGCAGATCGTCCGCACCACGGGTGTCCGTCAGGCGGAGTGCGTGATTCTGTACCGGGATTTCTGGGAGAGTGACGCGCAGATGCTGGCCGACCGGGCGGAGCGGGAACTGGGCTATCCGATGTTTGTAAAGCCGGCCCGTGCCGGCTCTTCCGTGGGCGTGTCCAAGGCACGGAACCGGGACGAATTGATGGCCGCCGCCGGGATCGCTTTCCGGGAGGATTCCAAGGTGCTGGTGGAGGAGGCCATCGACGGACGTGAGATCGAGGTGGCTGTGCTGAACGAGGGTACCACCTACACTGTGTCTGATTGTGCCGAGATTGTCACCGGCGCGGATTTCTACGATTACGAGGCCAAATACCAGAGCAGTGCGTCGGGCTATCATATTCCCGCCCGGCTGCCTGAGGACGTGCGGCAGCAGGTGCGGCGCTGGGCGGAGATCATCTTCCGTGCGTTGGATTGCCGTGGCCTTTCCCGGGTGGATTTCTTCGTAAACGACCGGGGAGATATCGTGTTCAACGAGATCAATACGCTGCCCGGATTTACCAGTATCAGCATGTATCCCAAGCTGATGATGCATACGGGTATGACGTATGCGGAGCTGATCGACCGATTGGTCGCATCGGCCATGTAAGAGAAAAAGTGAGCCGCTGTGCGTGAGCACAGCGGCTTTTTTGTTTTCGGCAGATATGTTTTTTTGCAATTTGGTGGGAGTCGAATTGCATGTAAGTTTTTACCAATCGTCAGAAAATTGTGCCTTTTGCACAATTTTCATGCAGAGGGATTTTCCTGGTGGAAAAGAGGTGCGGGAAGGGTGAGTTTTCCACAGTATGTGGGAAACTCTGTGGAAAGCACGGCAAATCAAGGGGTTTTTGCGAGTTTTCCACAGGGAAAACTTCTTCTTTCTGTGGAAAACCTTTTTGTTTCCCTTGGAAAACTTTTGCGGCCTTTGTCCGCGTGGAGAAAAAATACAAAATATATAAAACATCTTGACAGCCTAAAATGCATTATTTTATGCAAAACGGTCGTTTCCCGACGGGACGGCGGGGGAAATACAAGCAGAGGCAAAAAAAGAGCGACACGCCATGCCCTCTGCCCGGTCCCGGCGTGGTCAACCGAGCGGAAGGCATAAACGTGTCTGCCAATATAGTATATGTTATGGTAGGGGAATTATACACTAATGATTTTGGTTGAAATTCTCGGGCACTTGCCGGTTGTGTTAAGAGTTCAGTCCAATTATATGCAAGTGCATGAAAAATCCGATAGAGCCTTGGAGAATTTTCCGTCAGGGAAATTCTCGGGCACTTGCCGGTTGTGTTAAGTTTTCAGTCCAATTATATGCAAGTGCATCAGAACCGCCGGCGCATCTGCATTTCCCGACGGTGCGCCTCAAAGAGCACGTAGGCTACACTGAACAACAGAATGAACACAATGGTGGCACGGAAGAAACGGCCGGAGGTGAAGTCCTTGATCTGCTTCAGCACGTGCAAAAACTCGCTGCGGGTTACGGAGGCGGTGGCGATCAGATCGGCGGTACCCACGATTTCGCCGTCATAGGAAACGGCCACGGTTCCGTACACGGTTCCTTCGTGGATGGGGGCTTCCAGAGCTTCCGCATAGGTGGAATAGGCGATCTGCAATTTATCGGGATCGTAATCGGTGGGGAGATAGCGGATGATGGACTTGGCGGGAACCAGCGTCACGTAATCCACGGTGGAGGAAAGGGACACGGGCAATTCGCATATGCGCTGCTTTTGGGAAAGCACCTCCACGTATCCGTAGGAGGAAAAGGCAAAATTCAAAAGCTGCTTTCCGTTTTCGTAGCTGTAAATTCCCGAATCGGTGCTGCCTGCGTTCATAATGACGCACAGATACGTCAACTCCTCCCGGCGGGCAACGGATACCAGACAGTATCCGGACTGCTTCGTGTATCCGGCGTTCATGCCCAACGAACCGGAATACAGATAATTGGGCTCATAGAAGCGGGAGATCTGTCCGTTCCGGTTGTACAGATTCCGGTAATCGCTTTTGTTGGTGGCGTCCATAACGTACTTGCTCAAAGAGGTGATATCGGTGAAGCCGGGGATGGCATAGGCATACTTGGCGATAGCGGCGGTGTCCGCCACCGTGGTGATCATCGCATCGCTGTGCATGCCGGTGGGATTGGTGTAGAAGGTGTTGTAGGCGCCCAGATACTGGGCCTTCTCGTTCATGGCATCCACGAAATCCGAGACGGAGCCGGATACCGTAACCGCCAGAACCTGGGCGGCGTCGTTGGCTCCGTTGAGGAGCAGTCCGTACAGCATGTCCTTGACGGTGACAACCTCACCTACCTTGAGCCCCATGTTGTTTCCTACCACCTTGTTCAGCATTTCGGCGGTGACGGTGATGGTTCGGTCCGGCGTATCGCCCAAGGCCTCCAGTGCCAGAATACCGGTCATAAGCTTGACGGTGGAGGCGGGATAGATCCGCTCGTCGGGGTTCAATTCGTACAGAACGGTATCGTTTTCAAAATTATACAAATACGCCCCGGCGGCCTCGTGGATTTCGGGTACTTCGGCGGCAAGGGCGGGGGTGATCAGCCAGGGAAGAAGTGTGAGGGCCGCCATTGCACAAAAAGCAAGGGCAAGCAGTCGTTTTTTCATAGGGATGTCCTTTCGTGAAAAGGATGGGCGGAAAAATAATCCTTAGCAAAGCGGATGTCGTTTCCAATGGCTTCCCGAAGTGCGTCCAGGGAGTCAAAGCGCATCTCATCCCGCACGCGGGTAAGAAAATGCACACACACCGTCTCGCCGTACAGATCTCCGTCATAATCCAGCAGATGAGTCTCGCAGTTGACGTGACCGTCACTGTCCACACTGGGACGGATGCCCACGCTGGCAACAGCGGGATAACGGGCATCACCTACGGTGCAAAGACAGACGTAGATGCCGTGGCGGGGAATGATATGCCCTGTGGGGAAATCCTGATTGATGGTGGGGATGCCGATGGTTCTGCCCAGTTTTTTTCCGTGGCGCACAGGCAGACAAACGGAAAAAGGCCGACCCAGAAGGGCGGCAGCGGTTTCCATATCGCCCTCGGCTACGGCTTCGCGGATGCGGGTAGAGGATACGGGTGCATCCCTGTGGGTAACGGGATCGATGACGGTGAGGGGGATATTCGCTTCGGCCAAAAGTCGGCTGAGATCGGCGGCGGTGCCGCATCCCCGGTATCCGAATCGGAAATTGAAGCCACATACCACGGCGGCACAGTGCAGCGCAGCGATCAGGTGCTCCCGCACAAACTGCTCCGGGGACAGATTCCGCACCGCGGAAAAATCCACCAGAATGGCGAAATCCAGGCCCGCCTCGGCAAACTGCCGCAGCTTTTCCTCTGTGGTGGTAAGGGCGGGCGTGTCGGCCTCGGCCTTTGCCAGAGAGGTAAAGGTCCAGGCGCCGCAAAGACATCCGGGAATGGCCTGAGCCGCCGCACGGGCGGCGCAAAGCAATCGGCGGTGTCCTTCGTGCACGCCGTCGAAATTACCCAAAGCCAGAGCGATGGGGCCCTCAGGCAGTGCCATGGGCACAGCCTGCGGCAAGCGGTATATCGTCATACAGACCTCGCGAGAGAATCAAATTCCCAGATAGTTGCGCACCAATGCGCCCATCAGCTCATCCCGGTCGATACGGCGGATCAGGCTGCGGGCGTTTTTGTGGTTGGTGATGTACGTCGGATCCTCGGAGAGTATGTATCCGACCAGCTGATTGAAGGGATTGTATCCCTTTTCGCTCAGCGCTTCGTATACGGTGGACAGAATCATTCTCAACTCGCGGTCTTTTTCGTCGCGGATCGAGAACGTCAAGGTTTTTTCGTTATCGTTTTTCGGCATGGTTCTGTCGCCTTTCTGCAAAAGTATATTCAATAGTATTATACCTTGCCGGGTGAAAAAATGCAAGAGCCCCGCCGCTCTTATGCAATATTTTTTAAGAAGAGGAAAAATCCGGGATATATTTTTCGCAAAACACAAAAAATGCGCGGCGCGCCATTGACAAAATACACAGAATCGTGGTATAATTACCGTGTCGGTTTGGACATTTGCCATATTTTTTGGGCTGAAGATAACCGGAATGAGGGAAATCGGTGTGGTTGACACCGTTTTTTGATTCTGCAAGCAGGAGGGAACGATGGAACTTTTTCATAAAATTCTCGTCACATCCTCCAAAGGCGGTATCGGTAAATCCACCGTGGCCTTAGGTGTTGCCGCCGCTCTGTCCCGGGAGGGACGGCGGGTCCTTCTTGTGGACTGCGACGCGGGCAACCGATGCCTGGATCTTATGCTGGGCGTGGAAAATGCGGTTCTGTACGATCTGTCCGACGTATACGAGGACAGATGCGTACCGCAGCAGGCTTTTCTTTCCTGCCCGGATTTACCCAACCTGGTGTTCTGTGCCGCGCCGGCCGATCCTTTTTCCGATCTGGATGAGGAACGCTTCTGCCGCGTCCTTACGGCGCTGGCGGAGGAATCCCACGCAGAGTTCGTGATCTGCGATACCGCAGGCTTGGGCGATACGGTTCGTGCCGTCGCCGCCGGCTTCGCGGACGGTGCACTGATCGTGGCTACCCAGCAGCCCGCCTCCATCCGATCCGCCGATCGGACGGCTATGTTCGTGGAGGAGATGGGCGGTATCCCTGCCCGGCTGGTTATTTCCTGCTTTGAGGAAAGGGCGGCGGAGGACGGTGTCCGTGCCGGACTGATCGCGATCATTGACGGCGCTCACGTGCGCACGCTGGGCGTGGTGCCCAAGGACCGTACCTTGCTTCTGTCCCAGGAGACGGGAAGGATGCCCGGGGAGAAATCCCGTGCGGGAGCTGCCTTTGCCAATATCGCAAAGCGAATCCTCGGAGAGGATGTGCGGCTGTTTTCCGGTATGCGGAAGATACGCACGAAACGAGTTTTATAATAACGAAAACACATACGCTTATACATAATCGATGAATAAGGAGTGAAGCGGAATGGAAATCGCATTGATTGCCGACGATACCAAAAAAGAATTGATGACGCAGTTTTGTATTGCTTACTGCGGCATTTTGAGCAAGCACAATTTGTGCGCTACCGGCACTACCGGTAAGTACATAGAAGAAGCTACCGGCCTGAAAGTGGAAAAGATGCTGTCCGGTGAGCACGGCGGCGAGCAGCAGATCTCCTCCCGCGTTTCCTATAACGAGATCGACGTGCTTCTGTATTTCCGCAGCACTCAGCCCCGCAACACCTTCAGCGAGGAAGAATACGGCCTTCTGCGCCTGTGCGATATCCACAACGTCCCCGTTGCTACCAATATCGCTACCGCGGAGGTGCTGATCTGCGCCCTCGACCACGGCGATCTGGATTGGCGTGAGATCGTGAATCCCAAGTCCGATTACAACCGCCGCCGCCGCGGAGTAGGCGTCTGATACGAATTTGCCGCCGCCGAGGGAGTTTTCCTCGGCGGTTTTTGTGTGATAAGGAGATAAACATATGAAAGATACAGAAAGGCTGGTCGCCAAAGGCGCGTCCGCCGTGGAGATCCTGAGACGGCTGTATCCCGATGCGGAATGCTCCCTGGAATCCGGCGGCGATCCCTGGCGGCTGCTGGTGATGGCGCGACTGTCCGCCCAGTGTACCGACGAGCGGGTGAACATTGTTTGCCGGGATCTGTTCCGGGAGATTCCCGACGCACAGGCTATGGCCGATGCGCCCCTCACGAAAATTGAGGAATTGATCCGCCCCTGCGGGCTGTTCCGTACCAAGGCCAAAAGCCTGAAGGAATCCGCCGCTATGCTGCTCACCACCTATGAGGGGCGTGTGCCGGATACGATGGAGGAGCTTTTATCCCTGCCAGGCGTGGGGCGGAAGATCGCCAATCTCCTCCTTGGTGATATCTATAAAAAAGGCGGCATCGTGGCGGACACCCACTGTATCCGCATCTGCGGCCGATTGGGGTTTTATGACGAGGAATTGAAGGATCCCCTTCGGGTGGAGAGGATCCTCACGCCTGTGATTCCCGTTTCGGAGCAGTCGGATTTCTGCCATCGCATCGTCCATTTCGGGCGGGAGATCTGCACCGCCCGCTCCCCGAAATGCGGGGATTGCCCCATGCGGGAGATATGCGATCATAACGGGTGAAAAAGAATAACAAAAGCCTCCCGGTAAGGGAGGCTTTTTATTAGTTTGGATGAACCGAAATCTTCACCGGAATATCCGCTGCAGCAGTCGGAACAAGGCTCACACCAATTTCGTATCGCTTATTCGGCTCCAGCTTCCACTCTACGGTGGCGCCGGGCAGAATATCCACGTTCGTGTAGGGATTGCCATCGGCCGCGCTTTGGATGGTGGTGTCCCTCAGCCATACCACAAGGGTGCTGATGCCGCTGTCTTCGTAGTGTGCTGTGATGGTGAATTTTCCGGTGGGAGAGGTGATTTTCTCCCCGAGGAAGAGAACGTCATTGCTTTCTGCCGGAATGGTGCAGTGGATCTGATAGCCCACAAAGTCCGAAGGCTTGGGCTTACATCCCACCAGGCCAAACAGACACACTATGGTGATAAGAATTGCCGTAAGCTTTTTCATATACTTCTCACATATCCCGGAGCAGACACTGGACTACGTCCGCCGAGCGTGCGGCGGCGATCTTTACGAAGGTGGGATAATCCATGGGGGAGTCCTCGTTTCCTCCGTCGGAAATGGCACGTACCACCACGAAGGGAACGTGATTCACCGTGCAGACGTGACCGATGGCGGCGCCTTCCATCTCGCAGGCGATAGCACCAAAATTGTCACGGATGTAGGTCTTTTTCGCCGCATCCGCCACAAAGACGTCACCGGAGGCGATGGTGCCCCGCAGCCAGTTGCCGCCGGTCTTCTCGATGGCGGCACAAACCGCATCCGCCAGGGCAGCATCGGAGGGCATATGTACGATGTTCAACCCGGAGATCAGTCCCACGGGATCGCCCAGGGGGGAGGTGTCCATATCGTGCTGGACCACATCATCCGACACGGCGATGTCACAGACGGACAGCTTGTCCGAGAGGGTTCCCGCCACGCCGGTGTTGATGATCTTCGTGGCGCCGAAGCGCAGAATCATGGTCTGGGCGCACATAGCCGCAAACACCTTGCCAACGCCGCACACCGCCAGCACCACGTCGTGTCCGTTCAGGGAGCCGGTGTGAAATTCAATATCGGAGACAACCTCTGTTTTCTTATTTTCGAGGGCGGCGGCCAGGGCCTCCATCTCCACCCGCATGGCACCGATAATGCCGATGATTTCATTCTTCATAACGGAACGTGATCTCCTTTTTCTCATTCAGTACGGACAGATAGGCGGCACATTCCCGCTTGGCATCGGAGAGATCCAGATCCAGATAGTTGCCGCACTCCTTGCGGGTGGCACCGAACACCTCCCCTTCGTGGGCGAGGATCTTTTCCAAAGTGGCCTTCACCACTGAAAGCACGGTTTCGGGGGTGTGATTCCGTACCAGAAGATAAAACCCGGTGCGGCAGCCCATGGGGCCGAAATAAATTACGTCGCCCGCTATCTCGCTGTTGCGGACGTAGGTGGCAAACATATGCTCCACGGAATGCATGGTGCGGGAGTCCATGTACTCTCCGCCGTTGGGAACCCGTGTGCGCAGATCGTAGGTGGTGATGTCCCCATCCACCCGGGAGATGTAGATGCCGGGGGTGAGAAGATCGTGATCCACCGTAAAGCTGGTGATGCGCTGAATGTCTTTCATATTTGACTCCTTTTACAATCCTTTGTTCTTGGCTTGCGGAAGATGTTTATAATCGCGACGATGAGTGCCAAAACCGCACAGACACCGCCTTCTATCAGTGTAACAAAGACACCGTATACCATACAATCCCTCCGTGTTGCGTGATGACTCATCCACACATCCGGAGCTTGGAATACATATCTGTACATAAAGAGTCCCTGCCCCAGGAGGATCACCGTGATGGAGACGACGGCAAAAACATATCGGCCCCGCCGTGCCAGGGTATACCATCCCACGTTTACGAGGGCAAATACAGGCAAAATCAGCGGGTAGTAATGGTCATTGAGAAAGTCGTCCGTTCCCGCCAGACGCAGTATGGCCGGGAGAATGTATACAGCGAGGAGGGCGAGCAACACGTAGACTGTCTCATACGTGTATTTGCGAAAAGTGCGCATGGGGACACCTCAGGCGTTTTTTTTCATTATACCATATTTTTTCGTGGAATGGAAGAGTTAAAAAGATTTCCCGTGGGTGGAGAGCACTGTTTTAGACAGGGACTTCCTTGGGCTATCGGAGGAGGGATGCTGCGTACCCCTTATCCCGGGCAGAACGGTTCAGGATCTTGTTCACCTCGGCTCCGCAGAGAAGGATGATCATACAAAAGTACACCCACAGCATCATAACGAGAAGGAGCGCCAGACCGCCGTACAGATAGGATGCCCGGGGAAAATACCGGATATATAAAGAATAAATGAAGGAAAACAGCATCCATCCCCCGGCGGAAAGGGCAGCGCCGGGGAGAACCCGCATTTGTCTTTCCCCCTCCCGGACGCGGCGGAGGATCAGTCGGTGGAACAGAGTAAAGAACAGAGTGAGAATGGCGAAGATGAACAGTCCTCGTGCGTTCATCAGCCGGGTCAGCGGCACTTCCAGGGCGGGGAAATAATGCATCAGTGTGTCGGCAGTCTGAACGCCGAACACCAGAAGCAGCTGGGTTGTGAGGATCAGCGCGATGAATCCCACGGTGTACAGAAAGGAGCGGAGGGCATCCCGAACAAATCCCTGCCGCACGGGAATCTCGTAGACCCCGGCTATCCCCCTCTCCAGGGAAGCGATCCCCCGCGACGCACTCCACAGTGCTGTCGCCGCCGTTACGGAGAGCAGGGGAATACTGCCGCTCCGGGAGAGCTGCTCGGCCACGGCTCCGATAAGCGGCAGAAAATCCTCGGGGATCACGCTTTGCAGGGTGAGAAGGATCTCCTCCCAGGTGACGGGGAGAAACACCTGGGAGATGCTCAAAAGAAGCATAAGAAAGGGCACGGCGGACAAGAGCAGAAAAAAGGAGGAGCCGGCGGAAAAAAGTAGGATCTGATCCCGCCGGAGAAGGTCAGACACGTTGTGGGCAAGGCGAACGCAGGCGCGCAGATGGATGATGGAGGAGCGTTTTTTCGTGGGCATTTTTCTGTGGGATTACCTTTCCGTGGCGATTTGAAATAGTGTATGGAGATGCGGGGAAAAATATGAATTCCGCCCGGTGGGTGGTGCTTGACATCGCTTTTGGGAGTTGGTACAATATACGTAGTATATTTTGTGAAAAATCCAGTGAATCGGGGAAATAGTATGTTTAAGATCGGATGTCACGTGTCCGTTTCCGGCGGATACGAAATGATGGGAAAGACCACTCTGGCTATCGGCGGAAATACGTTCCAGTATTTTACAAGAAATCCCAGAGGCAGCCGGGGTACCAAGGCCCCTTCGCCCTCGGACGTGGAAGCTTTGCGGATTTTGATGGAGGAGAACGGATTCGCTCCTGCTTTGGCCCACGCCCCCTACACCTACAACCCCGCCTCCAAGGATGAAAACATCCGCCAGTATACGAAAGAGGCTATGGCGGAGGAGTTGCGCTTTCTGGAAGCGCTGCCCGGCTCGCTGTACAATTTCCATCCCGGATGCCACGTGGGGCAGGGAATGGAAACGGGCATCGTTCTGATTGCGGATCTTTTGAATGAAATCGTTCTGCCCGGTCAGTCCACCACGGTGCTGCTCGAAACCATGGCCGGCAAGGGCACGGAGATCGGCGGCAAGTTTGAGGAAATCCGCGCCATCATCGATCTGGTGCGCCCGGAGATCCGTCATAAGATCGGCGTGTGCCTGGACACCTGCCATATCAGCGACGGCGGATACGATATCGCCGGCGATACGGACGGCGTTATCGAAGAGTTTGATCGGGTGATCGGTCTGGATCGGCTGTGCGCCATTCATCTGAACGATTCCAAGAACCCCCTGGGCGCGCACAAGGACCGCCACGAGAAGATCGGCGAGGGATTTTTGGGTCTGGAGGGTATCGGACGGATCATCAACCACCCGAAGATCCGGCATTTGCCGTTTTATTTGGAAACGCCCAACGAGCTGGACGGATACGAAAGAGAGATCGCCCAACTGAAGGGCATGCGAGAGGATATGCAGTGAAAACGAACGTAGATAAGATTGCGTCCTTGTCCAAGATCGGCCTGGACGCACAGCAGAGGGAACGGCTGGAAAAGGACGTTCCCCTGATTCTGTCGATGGCAGAGCTTCTTCGGGACGGCGGGGATACGATGTACACGCCCCGTGCGGTGACTGTGCGGGAATTGCGTAAGGATACACCCGGTGCCGATACGCCGCCGGATCTGTCCGCCATCTCCGAGAGAGAGAAGGAGGGCTACGTGCGCGTAGTCCGCACGGTGGAATCATGCTGAGAGAATATGCAAGAAAGCTCCGCGCGGGGGAGATCACGTCCCGCGCTCTGACGGAGGCGGCCCTTGCCCGCATTGCGGAAACAGAGCCGTCTTTTCGTGCGTTTATTACCGTTTGCGCCGACACGGCGCTGGCCGCCGCCGATGCGGCAGACCGACGGATCGCCGCAGGGGATGCGCCCCTTTTGTGCGGTATCCCGATGGCCTTGAAGGACAATATCTGCACTGCCGGGATTCTCACCACCTGCGCATCCCGTATGCTGGATAATTTCGTGCCGCCCTACGATGCGTACGCCTGGGAGCGTCTGCGGGAAGAGGGAGCAGTGCTGCTCGGCAAGACCAATCTGGACGAGTTCGCCATGGGTTCCGGTAACGAGACCTCTGCTTTCGGCGTTTGTCGAAATCCGGCGAATCCGGATTACGTGGCGGGCGGAAGCTCCGGCGGCAGTGCCGCCGCCGTGGCCGCCGGGGAAGCGGTCTATGCCCTTGGCTCTGACACGGGCGGAAGCGTCCGTGTTCCCGCATCCTACTGCGGTGTGGTGGGTGTAAAGCCTACCTACGGCCGGATCTCCCGCCGGGGAATGATCGCCATGGCATCCTCTCTGGACCAGGCGGGTATAATGACGAAAACGGTGACGGACAGCGCCCTGGTACTGGCCGCCGTCTGCGGACGGGATCCGGGAGATGCTACCAGCGCGGACCGGCCGGTGGACTTTTTGGATGTTCTTCCCGACGTGCGGGGAATGCGTGTGGGGATCTGTGATCTTCCTGCCGGCAGCGTGAGTGCGGCGGTACGGGATATGTATACCCGTATCGCGCATTTGATGCAGTCCCTGGGGGCGGAGCTTGTGCCCGTTCCCATGCCCTCCGCCGATGAGGCATACGCTACCTATTATCTCATTTCCGCCTGCGAGGCATCCTCCAATTTGGCCCGCTACGACGGTATCCGTTACGGACGTGCCGGGGAGGGCGGCACCCTGGATGAGATGTTCGCCTCCGCCCGCTCCCATTTCGGGGATGAGGTGAAGCGGCGTTTGTTGGCGGGAACCTATGCTCTGGCCGCGCAAGGGCGGGCGGAAACCTACGACCGGGCTCGCTTGATGCGGACAAGGATCCGCACTCACATGAAGGAGCAGTTCCGGGTGGTGGACGTGATCCTGACGCCTACGGCGGCGGATACGGCCTATCCTGTGGGCGGCCACGCCGGCGATGCCGTTGCGTACCGTACCTGCGATATGTTTACCACCGTGCCTTCCCTGGCGGGCTTGCCTGCCATCTCCGTTCCCGCCGGGCGGGATCGGGGATTGCCTTTGGGCATACAGATCGTGGCGCCCCATTTCCGCGAGGATATCCTGTACCGGGTAGCGCTGGCTATGGAGGAGGCTGTGGGCTATGAAATATGAAATGATCGTGGGCCTGGAGGTCCACGTGGAACTGAAAACGCGCACCAAGATCTTCTGTTCCTGCCGAACCGATTACGGTGCGGCACCCAATACGCAGGTGTGCCCCATCTGTCTCGGTATGCCGGGCACCTTGCCGGTGTTGAACCGCCGCGCGGTGGAATTGGGCGTGATCGCCGGCACGGTCACCCATTGCGATATTGCCATGGTGTCCCGATTTGACAGAAAAAATTACTTCTATCCCGATCTGCCCAAGGGGTATCAGATCACCCAGCACGATGAGCCCTTGTGCCGAAACGGATACGTGAAGATACAAACGGAGGCGGGAGTGAAGAAAATCGGCATCCACCAGATCCATCTGGAGGAGGACGCCGGCAAATCCCTTCACGGAGAAGACGGCACCCGCATCGATTACAACCGGGCGGGGGTGCCGCTGATCGAGATCGTGTCGGAGCCGGATATCCGTTCCCCCGAGGAGGCGAAGGCCTATCTGACGGCGCTGCGGGAACGGCTTGTGTACGCGGACGTGTCCGATTGCAAAATGAACGAAGGATCCATGCGGTGTGACGTGAATCTGTCCGTGCGCCCGGTGGGCGCAGAGGCGTTCGGTACCCGCACCGAGATCAAGAATATCAATTCCATTGCCTTTGTGGGGCGCGCCATCGCTTACGAATTTGCCCGTCAGGTGCAGATTCTGGAGGCGGGCGGTCAGGTGCATCCTCAGACCCGTCGGTACGACGAGGACAACGATTGCACCGTTTTGATGCGGGAAAAGGAAAGCGAAGCGGATTATCGCTATTTCCCCGAGCCGGATCTGCCGCCCCTTGCCCTCAGCCGGGCGGACGTTGCCCGCGCGGCGGAGAATTTGCCTTTGATGCCCGACAAGCGTCGGGTGGCATACCGGGGCCTTGGCCTCAGCGAGGATTACGCCCGTATTCTGACGGAAACGAGAGAGCGCTCCGATTATTTCGAGGCGGCTCTGTCCCATACCCATCACCCGCGGGTGGCCGCCAATCTGCTGATCGGCGAGATTCTGCCCCGCACCGGGGTTGCCCCCATTCTTCTGCCGCCAAAGTCCTTGGGTGAGATCGCCGATATGGCGGGAGAAAAGCAGATCAGCACCGCCTCGGCCCGTCGGCTGATTCCTCTTTGTGAGGACGGCGGGTCCGTTGCCGATACGGCGCGGGCGGAGAATATGATGCTGATCACCGATGCGGCGGAAATCGAAGCGATGGTGGAGCAGGCGCTATCTGAGAATCCCGACGTGGCAGAGCAGCTGGCGGAAGGCAATACGAAGGTGCTTTCCATGCTGATGGGCGCCGTGATGCGGATCAGCTGCGGCCGTGCGGAGCCCCGTCTTACTCAGACACTTATCGACCGTCTGGCGGAAAAATACTGAATCCGCCTTGCATACGTCGGCAAAATGTGGTATAATTTTTGATGTATTTTTATTTCTCCCATTTTCCCTCGGCGATGGGCGCCGGAAAGGACAGTAACTATGAAGGAAATTGCAGTAATCGGCTTCGGCGTGGTAGGCGGCGGTGTCGTTTCTTTGATCGATGAGTGCGCACCCCACATAAGCAAAGCGGTGGGTGAGGACGTTCACGTAAAATATATTCTGGATCTGCGGGATTTTCCCGATTCTCCCTACGGTGACCGGGTAATCCACGATGCGGAGGTAATCTTTGCCGATCCGGATGTTTCCCTCGTTGTGGAGACTATGGGCGGCGTTCATCCGGCTCTGGAATTTTCTTCCCGTGCGCTGGCCTGCGGTAAGCACGTAGTCACCTCCAATAAGGAATTGGTGGCCAAGCACGGTGCCGAGCTGATGGCTCTTGCCAAGGAAAACGGCGCGGCCTATCTGTATGAGGCCAGCGTGGGCGGCGGTGTTCCTCTGATCCGCTCCATGCGTACCAGCCTGGCCGGCGACCGCATCGATTCTGTTAACGGTATTCTGAACGGTACCACCAACTACATCCTGACCCGTATGCGGGACGGCGGCATCTCCTTTGAGGAGGCTCTCTGTGAAGCCCAGCAGCTGGGTTATGCGGAAAAGGATCCCTCGGCGGATATCCACGGCTTTGATGCACAGCGAAAGATCATGATCCTGTGCGCCGTGGCCACAGGCTATATCGTGGATGAAAGCAAGGTATATACGGAAACCATGTCCAAGGTGACGGTGGAGGATATCGAGGCGGCACGCCGCCTGGGCGGTGCTGTCCGCCTGATCGGTTCCTTCCGTCGGGAAGAGGGCGGTGTGGCCATCTCGGTCTGCCCCCGTATCGTTCCCGGCGAGAATCCTCTTTCGAATATCAACGACGTCTACAACGGAATGTCCGTTACCAGCCGTCTTACCGGCGACGTGATGTACTACGGCCGCGGTGCCGGCCGGTATCCTACGGCAGGTGCCGTGATCTCTGACGTGATCGCCGCGCTGAGCGGCGCCTACACGAAGGAATCCCATCCCACCTGGGAGGAAGCGCCGGCGGGCTTCGTGTGCGATTTTGCGGATAGCCACAGCCGTGTGTACGTTCGTGTGTCCGGTGCCGCCCGCGGAGAGGTTCTGGACAGCGCAGGCTTGCTTCTCGGCGACGTGGAGATTCCCGACGGCATGCCGGAGGGTAAGACGGAGTTCGTGACCGGCCTGCTTTCCGAAAAGCAGATCGCCGAAGCCATCGGCAGTTTGCCGGGCAAGGTGGAATCCGTTCTTCGTTTCCTGATCTGACGGATACTGTCAAATGACGTCCTTTTGCGTATGATAGTAGCGGAGGGATGCGGAATGACAAAAATCGTATATCCCCATCGGCTGCGGGCGATCCGTGTCCGTGAGGATATGGTTCTGATTACAGCAAAAAAAGCCCCTGTCGGGGCGTGGGAAGATATTTTACTCTGTGGGGACAAAGGGCTTCTTTTGGGCAGTCCGCAAAACGGATGGCTCCGCCTGGCCGTTCCCGCACCACCGGCGAAGGAAATCTTTCCCGGTGAAACGGCAGTGATCACTCCCGTGCGGGTGATCGACGTCTACGGCATGGAGATGCGGGGCATGTGTATCCCCCTTCTTCAGACACTGGAGGATATGAAGCAAAGAGTGTTGGGCGTGTCCCTCAGCACCCAGCGCCTGAGCGCGGCGGTGCAGGGAGAGTATCCCGACCTGTCCGTCCTGTGCAGCCGATTTCCTATGGAAATATGAAGGGACTGCCCGGGGCAGTCCCTTTGTGTGATATTCAGTCTGTGCATCCCGACAGTGCGGCGCCGATCACCGTGCCGAACTGGGAACGCTTCGGAATGATAAAGCTCATATCGAACATCTTATTCAAGGTGCCGAATACCTCCGGCGCCCGCTCCACGGTAGTCAGATTACCTGTGAGGACCACGTCCCGCAAATCGTGATTCCGCGCGGCGAATACGGAGACCATACCGATGGTCTCAAAGACCAGGTTGATTACGCCGAGAGCGATGTCCGCCTTGGTGGCAATGTCGCTGACGTTGCCGAAGTTGGAGGCGGTCATGGTGTCGGAGAAGCCGGGAACGATGTCCGCTTTGGTCAGATCGTTGATCTTCAGATCAATGTGGGACAAGTCTCCGTCCTTGGCCAGATTCTCAATGTGCTCGATGTTGTCCATGCCCAGCATCTTTTTGGACAAGCCGAGAAGCGTGCCGCCGCCTACGCCGGTGCCGCCCAGATATTCGGGCTCATGTCCGCGGCGGGCGTGTACCAGAGCGGTGCCCGTACCCAGGCTGGCCACGATAGCACGGTCCAAGCCGGACAGATAGAGGCCGCCCAGGCCGATGCAGCGGAACTCCTCCGTTACTTCGCAGGGCAGGGAATAGATAGGCTTTGTTACGTAGGACGAGCCTACGCCGGTGATCATCACCTTTTCAATGTCGGACAGCGCCAGATTGTTCTGATCGGTGAATTTACCGAAGGCGCCGTATATGGATGTAATGGGATCGGTGGCGCGGACAAAAAGGGGCTCGATCAGCTTTCTTTTGCCGTCCGTCAGATCGAATCCGCCGATTTTCGTGGTGCTTCCGCCCACGTCAATACCGAAAATAACACGGGAACTCATAGTATCCTCCCATAGCTTTACATGTTTCCCGTTTATTGTATCATATTTTTCATTCAATTACAATAGTATTAAAAAATACGTATTTTGTGAGGTTATTATGGAGAATCAAATGAAGGACACTCTGCTGTCCAAAAAGCTGTTCGTTTTCGATATGGACGGAACGATCTATCTGGGCGGCATTCCCTTTGACTTTGCGATTCGCTGTATCCGCCATCTGCGGGAAAGCGGCCGCCGCGTTTTGTTCTTCACCAACAACGCGTCCCATTCCCAGGAATTCTATTACGCTAAGCTGGCCCGTCTGGGCTTCGATCCCCAGCCCGGGGAGATCATGTCTTCCGGCGACGTGACGGCGGCATTTTTGACCCGCAACCGCCCCGGCAAGAAGGTATACCTTGTGGGTACGCCCGAATTGTGGGACGAGTTTCAGCGTGCCGGCGTTCCTATGATCTGCGACCGGGACGGAATCCTCACCGATCCCGACGCTAAGCCTGACATCGTGGTTACCAGCTTCGATACCACTCTCACCTACGAGAAACTGACCAATGCCTGCACCTTCATCCGTGAGGGCGCAGAGTATCTCTCCACCCACCCGGACTACAATTGCCCCACCGAGACCGGCTTCATTCCCGACAGCGGTGCTATCGCCGCGGCGGTTACCGCTTCCACCGGTGTAACGCCCACCTATTTCGGCAAGCCTTATAAGGAAACGGTGGAAATGATCTCCGAGATCACCGGCGTGGCAAGAGAGGATATGTGCATCTTCGGCGACCGTCTGTACACGGATATTGCCACCGGCAAAAAGCACGGCATCACGGCGGTGCTGGTGCTGTCCGGTGAAACCAAGCAGGCCGACGTGGATGCGGCACAGCCTGAGGAGCGGCCCGATATGATCTTCGACGACTTGGGCGACGTGGATGCCCTGATGTTCGGCTGAATCAGGTAAGAATATCCTCCGGGGTGATCCCGCAGGGAATGGCCGACACCACGTCCGCGATGGCGGCCGCGGCCCATACTGCCGTGCGCTTGGCCTCCGTCAGAGAATTGCCGCAGGAGCCGATCTCCAGAAGCAGGGATCCGCTGACGTACTGCTGGTTGAAGCCTGCTCCTCTGAGATTGACGGCGCGGCACAGACTGTCGGAAACCCCCGTCAATTCCTTTTGAATTTTCAAGGCGAAATTCAGATTATCACGCCAGTCGGGATGATTGGCGCCTTTGAAATCCGTTCCCGCGACGATCATGAATTGGGCGGTATCTGCTCCGTTCACCTTCGTTACGGGGCGGATTTTCGTTTTGTCCGAACGAATGATGGAATCCCGATGCACGTCCAAAACGATACGGATGGAGGGATGCTCCGTCAGGTATTTCCGTACCGCTGCTGCTGAGCGGACGTAGGCATCGGAATAAGATTCTCTATCAAACATTTCTGTGCAGTGTAAAGTGGGAATGCCCGCGGCGGCGAAGGTGTCCGCCATCACTGCCCCTACCGCTACCACGTTGCCGCCAATATCCGTTGTGCGAAAGGATTCCGCCGATGAATAATGGGCTTGTCCCTCTTCCGCATACGCTTCCGTGCCGTGGGTGTGTATGATCAGTATGTAGGGTTCCTCCGTCCCCCCGTATATCCTTTGCCATTCGGCAAAATCTTCAAAGGGTAAGGGGGCGGCTATCAGGGCCGCCCCGTCGGGAAAATAGGACGTTTCATTGGAGAAGGTGAAAAGATCCTCACAACTCAGATCCATCGCGGTTATGGGATAGCTGCCTGCCGTGTCCTCCGAGGGCGGGGAATCCCAGGAAACGGGCGGGGGCGTGGGTGCGGCAATTTCCTCCTCCGCGGGAAAGGGAAAGCGTTCATCGGAGAGGGTGCGCGGCGTGTCCCACACAAAATATGCCTGTCCCAGCATGGCCCGATTGGCCATAGAGAGTATCTGCTCCCGCCAGGAAAACCGACTGCACCACTCCAGGGCGGTGAGAAAGATTACCGTAACGGACACGATGCATGCTATAGCACAGAGAAAGGTGAAGAAGCCCCGAAAGCCCCGTCGCTTCTTCGCAGTCGAGGCAGGCGGTGCCGCGGGAGGCACGTATACCACCGGGAGGAGATCGTTTTTGAATTCGGTCATGGATGAACTCCTTTTGTATTCCTTTTTACATTGCCATATATATGCTTTTTGACAGCGGGATATGCTTACAGCAGGATGGGCGTCAGTGCCCGGTTGATAGCTCCGCTGAGCAGCTCAGCCACTGAGGCGGCGATCACGTCGCTTTCCTTGGGAGATACGATGAAGCTGCGGCCGTTGTCCAGCACCTGCCGCAATTCCTCGGAGGCATCCTCAATCCCGGCCTGCTGCAGTGCATCCCATACAAGAGTGGCGGAATCCACTACGGTGGGCACGCCCAAAGCGATGACAGGGATGCCCATTTCCCCCTTGGTGATGGGAGTGCGGCAGTTGCCGATGCCCGATCCCGGGCGAATGCCCGTGTCGGATATCTGAACGGTGGTCCCCAGCCGGGCGGTGGACCGTGCCGCCAGAGCGTCTACAGCCACGATGGCGTCCGCCCCGGCGGACCGTGCGGCTTCCGCAATCAGTGCGGCGGCCTCAAAGCCGGTTTGTCCCAACACTCCCGGCGAAAAGGCGGAAACCCGCACGCAGTCCAAAAGGGAAAAGAGATACTTCTCTTTCCTTGCGTGGTTGGTGACCGTTACCAGATCCGCCGTGCGGGGGCCGATGGAATCGGGGGTGATAAACCGATTTCCCAGTCCGGCCACCAGAATGCCCGTTTCCTTACCCGGTGCCCGTCCCAGTGTGTCTGTCAGAAACTGGCGGAGCAGTTCTGCCGCCGCCCTTTGGACCCGCTGGGATTCCTTTCCGTCAAACAGCCAGATCTTGCCGCAGTGCAGCGTGGCGTACCGCCCCGGCGCGCGGCCGCTGATTTCTTCTTCCGCCCCCGGGCGGATTTCCATCTCCTCAACGGTGACACCATGAAGGGTGCGGGAGCGGACAGGGATGGCGCCGGCCCCGGGGGGCGGTGTGGATTCACAGGCCAGATCGGTGCGGCGAAGGAATGGATTCATAGAGGATTCCTCTGCTTTCGTATAAAAATAGGTATAGCGTGAAACGGTATTTCCCACCCGGAGCCGGGGAAGGCGTTTACACGGTGTACTGTCTAAAATGCCCAAAATCCGCAAAAATAATTGTGCATCTGTCCAAAAGTCATTTGGGGGATGCAATAGGTCATTGATTCCCGTGTGTAAAAGTGGTATAATAAAATGAATTATGGGCGCGTGTTTCCATTTGGCTGTGCCCGTGTGCAAACTACACGAGGAGGATGTTTCTACTATTATGAAAAGAATGATATCTCTGATGCTCTGCGCCGTAATGCTTTTGGGCGTGCTTTCCGCGTGCACCACGCTGGAAAAGGGCGATAAGGGCATGGTGATCAATGTGTATATTGCTACCGAGCTGTTCGACTTTGACCCGGCCCGTCATTTTAACGATGACGCGATGGTTAAGATCTATGACCTGATTTATGAGGGCCTGACCGATCTGGACGAGAATGGCAAATGGAAAAAGGCTCTGATGAAGGAATATGAGATCATCGGCAACGCCGAGGACGGATATTCCATGCTCATCACCTTGAACAATACCCGCTGGAGTGACGGCCGTACCGTACAGGCTGCCGACTTCGTATATGCCTGGAAGCGCATTCTCTCCGTGGACTATCACAGCGAGGCAGCTACCCTTCTGTATGACGTGAAGAACGCGTACGAGGTTAAGCAGGGCGACGTTTCCATCGACGACGTGGGCATTGCAGCCGTTGATACGTACGTAATTCAGGTGGATTTCGTTTCCGAAATCAACGTGGATAACTTCTTCCAGAAGCTGGCCAGCCCCGCACTGGTTCCCCTTCGTGAGGACATCGTGGACCGCGATACCTACTGGGCAACCCAGACCGCGACCATCGCGACCAACGGTCCCTTCGCCATCAAGGAGATCAACAAGGGCGGCGTGCTTCGTCTGGAGCGTTCCGTACAGTACTACCTGAATCCCGAAGCAGAGAATCAGGCGCTGGATACTTACGTTATCCCCTATAAGATGCTGAACGATTATTCCGTTACCGACGTAATCGCCGAGTTTGAGGCAGGCAAGCTGTTCTACGTGGCAGAGATTCCGCTGGCTTCCCGCGCAGAGTACAAAAAGGAAGCGAAAGTTACCGATCTGCTGGCAACGCATACCTACTGCTTCAACACCAACAACGAACTGTTCAAGGATGCCCGTGTGCGCCGTGCTCTTTCCATGGCTCTGGACAGAAACGAGATCGTAAACATCGTTACCTTCGCTAAGCCCGCAACCGGTCTTATCCCCGAGAAGGTATTCAATACTACCGCCAAGACCAGCTTCCGCAAGGAAGGTGAGAATCTGATCGCATCCACCGCCGATGTGGCCGGTGCAAAGGCACTGCTGCAGCAGGCAGGCGTAACGAGCGGCTCCTTCAGCATCGCTATCCGCCAGAATGAGGTGGACCGTGCCGTTGCCGATTACGTTAAGGGCGTTTGGGAATCCCTGGGCTTCAAGGTGACCGTTGAGGAAATCAAGCCCAAGAAGCTGATCGACTACGATCGCGCATACGCGGATACCTTCGCCGTTAAATACGAAACGGGCAACTTCGATGTAATTGCCATCGATGCCCAGATGCTTTCTACCGATCCCTTCACCGCACTGGCTCCCTTTGCGGCCGCATTCTCCGGCAACGGTGTGGATATGAATTCCGCTAACTACGATCTGTATCCTCACGTTACCGGCTACAACAGCGAGGCTTACAACAGCCTGATCGCCTCTGCTTACGCAGAGAAGGATGCCTCTGCCAGAGCCGCCATTCTCCACGAGGCTGAGAAGCTTCTGATGGAGGATATGCCCATCGCTCCCTTGTTCTTCATGCAGGATGCATACCTGATCCACGACGATCTGTCCGGCTATAAGTCCTCTTACTTCGGCAGCCGTGACTTCAAGGGTATGAAGCTGAAGAACTATATGGATTACCTGCCTAAGGAAACCGCGGCACCTCAGGAATAATTCCGTTTCTTGATTGTATTTATCGGGAGGCACTGCGCCTCCCGATTTTCATCGCTTTGATGTGACAGGAGGAGTACAGCATGCCGGCACCGCTCCATGATAAAAATGAAATAAAGATCTTTACTCTGTTTCTTTTGGACAAGATTGGCTACCCGCTGGATTACAATAATATTGCCTCCATCGTTGTGCAGGACGGCGTCGTGCGGTACTTCGATTTCGCCGACTGCTTCTTTCAGCTTCTGGATGCGGGCCATATCTGCCGCGCAGAGGATGCGGATACACAGCTGAGCTTGGACGGGTCGGTGGACTCGGAGCAGGAGGAGAAGTACGTAATCACCGACACCGGTCGGCAGGTTGCCCGCGTGTTGGGGGATAAGCTGATGATCCGCGTGCGGGAACAGGGCATCCGCAGTGCGCTGCGCCACCTCTCCCTGCAAAAGCTGGGCGCCGTTATTGATCAGAATTATGAGCCCGACGGAGACGGCTATGCCTACCGCTGCTCCATTAAAGATCCCCAGGGCCAGGTTTTGTCCGTTCACGTCCGCTTGGATAACAAGTGGCAGCTGGATCGGGTTCTGAAGAATTTCGCAGACCGTCCCGACGTGATCTATCGGGGAATTCTGGCGCTCCTCAACGGAGATGTAAACTATATTTTTGAATAATTTAATTCATTCGACAGGGATGTGCGTTTGTCGTCAGAAATATTTTTCACAAATTGTACAAAGTTAGGAAAAAATTTTTCGTTGACTATTGACAAAGCCATATTTCGTGTTATAATGGATTCATAAATCAGTAAAGAATTTGTGGTGGATTTCTTGCGGGAACAGTTACGTAACCTGCTTGATGCAGTCGTACAGGGCGATCAAGGCGCTTTTGAGCGCTTGTCCGAATTGTATACCCCGCTGATCCGTTCCATGAGTGCCCGTTTCATTGAGTCTTTGTCTGCGCAAAACGATGCCGGTTTGATCGATGTACAGGATTTGGAGCAAGAGGCACGTCTTGCGCTTTTTCGCGCTGTAAATTCCTACAACCGTAAGCAGCAGGATGTCAGCTTTGGCTTGTATGCCAAAATATGCATACGAAACGCATTCATTTCACAGCTGAGAAAAGCAAAAACATCCCGCGCCCGCAAGGAAAAAGCGAACCGACACGTCCCCCGCCAGGCGGAGGATCCGCTTCTGTCCGTTATATCGGAGGAGGAAGCCGTGTCGCTGAAGGGCAAGATCCGTCAGGTCCTGTCTTCCTACGAGAACGAGATTTTCGAGCAATATATAAGTGGCAGGCCCGTGAGGGACATTGCTGACAGCGTCGGCCGACCGGAGAAATCTGTAAGTAATGCTGTTTACAGAATCCGTGTAAAAATCCGGGGCTTGCTGAAGCAATAATTCGATATTATAATGCCGAAGGCATTTTTAATAGGTAAGCCCGTATAGCTTAATACAGAGCGTTGGCGACAAAGGTGACGGTTGAAGTCCGTCGAGGGCAAAATTATTTATCCATATTTTTAAGCGAGGTTATTGAAATGTTTCAGGACAAGACACTGACGTGCAAAGAGTGCGGCAACGAGTTCGTATTCACCGCAGGCGAGCAGGAATTCTACGCAGAGAAGGGCTTCCAGAACGAGCCCCAGAGATGCAAGGCATGCCGTGATGCACGCAAGAACGCAACCAAGACTCAGCGTGAGATGTTCACCACCGTTTGCGCTAGATGCGGCAAGGAAGCTAAGGTTCCTTTCCAGCCCACCAGCGACAGACCTGTATACTGCAGCGAGTGCTTCGCAGCTATCAAAGAACAGCAGTAATTTCTTTGTACGCGTAGTATAAATAACAGAAGATGCGATCTTTCGCATCTTCTTTATTTTTTGCCGAAAAACGGGATTTATCCAGGGATTTCCGTATAAAAATCAGAAATAATATGTACAAAGAGATAATTTTGTGGTATAATGGGCATAACCAAAACTGTTTTTTCACGCAGGTAACAGCAAATCGTCGAAAAAAACGGAAATTATAGGGAAAGATTGCGCTTGCAACAGTCAGTGTATGGATAACTATTCAAATAAAAAATTCAATAAGAACAAAAGAGGTCCTCAGGGAGGCAATCGCCGTCCCGGATACGGGGCCAAGCAGGATCGCCGTCCCGGTGTGGACGTGCCCGCCGCCGCACCGGAGAACATCGTCTCCGGACGGAATTCCGTGAGAGAGCTTCTCAAATCCGGTCGGTCTGTGGATAAGCTTTTCGTCCGTACCGGCGACAGAGAAGGCTCCATTACGGTGATTGTGGCGGAGGCTATCCGTATGGGAATCCCCGTGATCGAGGTGGATGGCTCCAAGTTGGACGCTATGACCTGCGGTGCCCATCATCAGGGTGTGGCGGCCATGGCTGCGGAAAAGCAGTACGTGGATCTGGAAACCATTGTGAACATTGCCCACGAAAGAGGCGAAAGACCTCTGGTGGTAGTTTGCGACGGTATTGAGGATCCCCACAATCTGGGTGCGGTAATCCGCTGTGCGGAATGTGCCGGTGCCCACGGTATCGTGTTGCCCAAGCGGCACGCGGTGGGCCTTACCCCCGTGGTAACGTCCGCATCTGCCGGTGCTCTGGAGCATATGGCGGTAGCCAAGGTGCAGAACATCGCCGCCGCTATTGAAAAGCTGAAGGAGCTGGGCCTGTGGATCTTCACCGCCGAGGCCGGCGGCACCCCCTACTACGAAACGGACTGGAAGTGCGGCGCTGCTGTCGTGATGGGCAGTGAGGGCCAGGGCGTCAGCCGTTTGGTAAAGGAAAAGAGCGATTTCATCGTGTCCATCCCCATGTACGGAAAAGTCAATTCTCTGAATGTTTCCACCGCCGCGTCGGTGATTCTTTGCCATGCTGCCCGCATGCAGCGAACCTAAAAACGTTGATGAATGGGTGAATGATTATGAGTGAAAAATTCAGATCCGCATCGAAGGAGCCGGGCAATACTGAATCTGCCGGTTCCCTGAAGGAAAAACTGAGTGGTACCTCTGCTCCCGACGCCGGTGTCGACGGAGATCTGGATATCCAGGATCTTCTGAAAAAGTACCTTCCCGAATTTGCCGAGGAAGAAAAAGCCGAGGAGACTCCCGCAAAAGAGGCTGTCGAGACGGTTCCTGCCGCTGCAACGGAAACGGAGATTGTGGAGGATTCCGAAGAGGAAAGTGAAGAGGAGGAAGCCAAAAGCGGCTTCTTTGCCCGCCTGCGCGCCTCCGTTGCCAAAGAGGAAGAGGAGCCGGTGATTCCCGATATGTCCTTGTATGAGGAGATTTCGGCGGAAAACGGCAACGATTCCCGTGCCGAGGATGAGTTGGACCAGAAGCAAGATGAGAACATCCCGGAGGAGGAGACTCCCGTTCTCGATGAGGAGGAAGATGCTCCCGCCGAAATGGATGAGACCGATCTCAATCTCCTGATGGGCCTGGGCCTGGAGGATCAGATTGATAAAACCGTCGGTGAGGGAACGGCCGATATGATGGCCGCACAGAACGACGAGGATATCCGCCGTCTGGAGGAAGAGAAGCGCCGTGCCGGCGAGTACGAATATACCGAGCGGGAGCAGACTCCCCAGATCGCTCAGGCATATAAGACCTCCTTCCGCTTTACCAAGATCAAGATGATCGTCGGACTGTTTTTGACGGCAATCCTCTTCTTCTATGAGAATATTACGCTGTTCGGTATTCAGTTTGCCGGTGCTTTGGATCCGGCCATCTATCCGGTAGTGTATATTATGATGAGCTTGCAGATCATGCTGCTGGTGTGTGCCGTGGCGTATGAGCAGATCTTTATCGGCTTCCGCAATCTGTTTACCGGACATCCCACACCGGAGAGCGTTGTGTCTCTGCTGACGGTGTTCGGCACGCTGTATTCCTTCTACGCCTCAATCGTTGCTACCCAGGGCGTGGAGCCGATTATGTACAACTTTGCCGTGGCCGCCTGCGCCGTTATGTCGCTGATCTTCTCTTATTTCAATACGAAACGCGAGATCTTCAGCTTCAATATCGTTTCTTCCAAGAAACCCAAATACGTGTTCCACCGGGTTACCCCGGAGATGGGCGTGCCTGAGAGCGAGGCCTTTGCGGCTACCGATGAGGACAGCCCCGACGTGCTGCAGATCCGTAAGAGCGGCTTTGTGGACGGTTACTTCGAGAGAAGCACCGCACCGCTCCATTCCACCCGCATCTACGTGGCTGCTATGCTTACCCTTGTTACCGTGGCCGCCATTCTTCTGGCAGTGCTGGGCTCTCTGGGTGGTGCCAGTGCCTATGAGGCCGTATCCATCGCCTATATCGCCGTACTTGCCGCCGTTCCCATGTCTATGTTCTTTACATACAGCTATCCCTTCTACAAAGCCAACAAGGAAGCGTATGAAAACGACAGCACCATCGTGGGTGAGGCGTCCCTGGAGGAGTATTCCGGCTCTTCCATCATCTCCTTTGAGGATAACAACGTGTTCCCCTCCTACGGCGTAAAGGTGCAGAATATCAAGATCTACAACAACAACCGTATCGACCGGGTGCTGTACGCCGCTACCAGCGTCTTCTCCGCCGCCGGCGGTCCCTTGAAGGACGTATTTGAGCTTGCTACCATCGAGATGGGACATTCCGAGGACGTGGAGATTCTGCGTGCCGGTGTGGGCTATCTGGAATGCACCGTGGACGGCCACAAGTACACCTTCGGCCGTTACGACGTGCTGACGGAGCTGGGTATGGAGTTGCCTGAGGAAAGCATGGAAGAGGATTCCTATATTGAAGGGGATCTGAGCATTATGTACATGCTCCGTGAGGGTGATCTTATTGCCAAGATGTTCATCAAGTACGTGATGGATGCGGACTTCGAGTTCATTCTCCGCCAGTTTGCTCAGAACGGCAGCTGCGTGTGCATCAAGACATACGATCCCAACATCGACGAGGCCATGATCTTCAGAAAGATCCACAGCAAAAAGTACCCCATGAAGGTCATCAAGAACTACGAATCCACCGAGGGTGTGGATCGGCTGAACAGCGGTATCGTGACCCGTGGTACCACCAAGTCTCTGTTGCAGACGGTTTCCTTCTGTGATATGGTGCTCAGCGTAAAGCGCACCAATATGGTGATCAGCGTGGCATCTGCCCTCGTTACCTTGGTCATTCTGTTTATTGTATCCCTGTCGGATAATTTGGGCGCCATCGGTTCCTGGCTGATCGTTTTGAATCAGCTGTTCTGGATGCTCCCCGCTATGCTGACAACAAAACTGTATATCCGATAATATAACGGAAGGGGAGGGAGGATTCCTTCCCCTTTTCCACAGGAGTTTTTATGAGAGAAGATATTCGTTCTTTTTTGAGTCGGGTGGAGAAGCCCGGCCGCTATACCGGCGGTGAGCCGGGATCGGTGTACAAGGATTTGCAAAACGTTCGCCTCCGTGTGGCATTTTGCTTCCCCGATACCTACGAGATCGGTATGTCCAATCTGGGTATGCGGATATTGTGCCAGGCATTCAACGAGTTGGATGCGGTCTGGTGCGAGCGGGTGTACGCTCCCTGGGTGGATATGGAAAAGGAAATGCGCGAGCGGCATATCCCCCTGTTTACCCACGAGAGCGGCGATCCCGTAGGGGAGTTTGATATCGTAGCCTTCACCCTGCAGTACGAGATGTGCTACACCACCGTTCTCAATATGATGGATCTGGCGGGTATTCCCCTCCGGTCGGCGGATCGTGGCGAGGATTCTCCCGTTATCCTGGCCGGCGGCCCCTGTGCCTACAATCCCGAGCCCCTGGCTCCCTTTGTGGATATTTTCTCCATCGGTGAGGGGGAGGAGGCTCTGCCCGAGCTGGCCAAACTGTATCTGTCCATGAAGGAAAACGGTACCTATACGAAATCCGCCTTCCTCCGTGAAGCCTCCCATCTGGAGGGCTTTTACGTGCCTTCGCTGTACGATGTGGCTTACCGTTCCGATAACACCGTCGAATCCATCACACCGCAGTATCCCGACGTGCCTGCAAAGGTGCGCCGCCGCGTGGTGGCGGACGTGGACCATACCGTGGTGCCTACCGCTCCCGTGATGCCCTATATCGAAACGGTGCAGGACCGTGTGACGCTGGAGGTGTTCCGCGGCTGCGTGCGCGGCTGCCGCTTCTGCCAGGCCGGATTCATTACCCGTCCCGTGCGGGAGAAATCCGTGCCCGTGCTGTGCGATATTGCCCGCACTACAGCGGAGAATACGGGATATGACGAGATCTCCCTGATGTCGTTGTCCATCAGCGACTATACGGAGATCGGCCATTTGACGGATGAGCTTTTGGAATGGACCGACGAGAAGAAGATCAATCTGGCCCTGCCGTCTTTGCGTGCGGACAGCTTCAGCCGGGAATTGATGGATAAGATCTCCGGCGTCCGTACCTCCACCTTGACCTTTGCCCCCGAGGCAGGCACCCAGCGTCTGCGTGACGTGATCAACAAAAACGTTACCGAGGAAGAAATCCTCAACGCCTGCCGTATCGCTTTCGAGGCAGGCAAGACCCAGGTGAAGCTGTACTTTATGATAGGTCTGCCCGGGGAAACCTATGAGGATATCGCCGGTATTGCCGAGATTGCCAAACACGTTCTCGACACCTTCTACGCTACGCCCAACCGGAACCGTGCCCGTGCACCTCAGGTGACCTTGAGTGTGGCCTGCTTTATCCCCAAGCCCCAGACTCCCTTCCAGTGGGAAGGGCAGGACACCATGGAGTCTCTGTCGGAGAAGCAGAAGTTTTTGATGAGCAAGATCACCGATCGGAAGATCCGTTACAATTACCACGATGCCCGCACCTCTCATCTGGAGGCGGTGTTCGCCCGTGGTGACCGCCGTCTGGGCGATGCTCTGGAATTGGCCCAAAAGGAAGGCATGCGCTTTGATGCGTGGGAGGAATTTTTCGATTACGATAAATGGATGGACGTGATCCGCCGCTGCGGTCTGGATCCGGATTTTTACGCCAACCGCGCTATCCCCGACGGGGAAATCCTTCCGTGGGATATGATCGAATGCGGCGTCAGCCGGGAATTTTTGCTTCGTGAGCGCCACAAATCCCAGGCGGGTACGCCCACGCCCGGCTGTCATGAGAAATGCTCCGCCTGCGGTGCCAACGGCGGTATCGATCCGTCGGCCTGCACCTGGTGTCCCGGCGGAAAGGCCTCCGAAAAGAAGACGGATGCTCCCCGCGAGGAAAAGGCATACCGGGCTCCAGCCCCCCGGCCTACTCCCGGATTCTCCGATCCGGGTACACAGAAGGTTCCGTACCGCAACGTGCGCGTTCGCTTTGTGAAAGAGGATCCCGCTTTGTATATCGGCCATCTGGACGTGGCCCGGGTGATGTCCCGTGTGGTTACGAAATCCGGTTTGCCCGTGTATTATACCGAAGGATTCAATCCTCGACCTAAGCTGGTGTTTGCTTCTCCCTTGTCTGTGGGATGCGGCAGTACCTGCGAGATTATGGATATCCGCGTTCTGCCCGAGGTGACCGATGGGGAAATCCTCGCCGCGCTGAAAACAGCGGAGATCAAGGGACTTACGGTGACGGACGTGTACGAGGCAAAAACCAAATTGACGGAGATCACGGACGCGGCGTACCGCCTGCGCATCCATTCTCCCAAGGCCGATGCGGCGTATGCCGGGCAGATTGAGGAACGCTTCAAGACTCCCGTTGTTATGATGAAAAAGTCCAAGAGCGGTGAAAAAGAGGTGGATATCACCTCCCTGATCCGTTCGCTGACGGCAGCCTATGATGAAACAAGCGGCACCGTGGTGGTGGACTGCACTCTGGCGTGCAGCAGCAGTGAGTATCTGAATCCCTCCTACGTGGCGGATGCCATCGCAAGGGAAACGGATCTCATCACCGAGGATACATGGCATGAGACAGTGCGGTGCGCAATGCTTCGTGCCGACGGCACAGAATTCCAATAATACGATGGGGCGTGCGACAGCACGCCCTGCTTTTTCAAAAAAATAAGATATTTTATCAAAAAGTTGTAAAAAACCTATTGACAAACAGGAGTAAAGTCAGTATAATACTTGTGTTGATCCAAAGACAGCAGGTTCCGGTAAAAGCGTTTGCTTTCCTGCCGAGGAGAGATTTAATATGTATATATTATGTCTTTTTTCGGTTTGCCGGAAAAAGACATTTTTTGTTGCCTGCGGTCCGTGAGCAAACTTTTACAAGGAGGAGATCCAAATGCCTAACGCAAAAGTACTGGAGCAGAAAAAACTCGCTGTTGAAACTCTCGCTGATAAGATGGGTCGCGCTGCTTCCGGTGTTCTCGTAAAGTATGAGGGTATCACCGTTGAGGACGATACTAAGATGCGTGCAGCTCTTCGTAAGGCCGGTGTAGAATACACCGTACTGAAGAACTCCATCATCGGCCGTGCATGCGACAATGCAGGTTTCACCGCTCTGAAGAGCGAGCTGACCGGCATGAACGCAGTAGCGATCAGTTTTGACGACCAGGTTGCACCCGCAAAGATCCTGAAGGAGTATGCGGATAAGATCGAGTCTTTCCAGCTTCGCGGCGGTTTCGTTGACGGTGAAGTTCTGGACGCAGCCGGTGTAAACGAGCTGGCAACCATTCCGTCCAAGGACGTACTCGTCGGCAAGATTCTTGGAAGCATCCAGGGACCTCTGTACAGCCTGGCATTCGCCCTGCAGGCTATTATCGACAAGAACGGCGAAGGTGCTGCCGAAGAAGCAGCTCCCGCAGCAGAAGCGTAATTTCTGCATAATTAATTTTTGAAAAACGACAAATTTGGAGGATAATGAAAATGGCAAACGAAAAGTCCACTCAGATCATTGAGCAGATCAAAGCTCTCACTATTCTTGAACTGGCCGACCTCGTAAAGGCAATCGAAGAGGAATTCGGCGTATCCGCAGCTCCCGTAGCAGTAGCTGGCGCAGCAGTTGCAGCAGCTCCCGCAGCAGAGGAGAAGACCGAGTTCGACGTAATCCTGAAGAACTTCGGCGGCAACAAGCTCGGCGTTATCAAGGCTGTTCGCGAGATCACCGGTCTCGGCCTGAAGGAAGCAAAAGAGCTGGTTGAAGGCGCTCCCAAGACCCTGAAGGAAGCTGTATCCAAGGCTGACGCTGAGGCTATCCAGAAGACCCTCACCGAGGCTGGCGCAGAAGTAGAAATCAAGTAATTTCCGCTTTCATGCAAAAAAACCGTTGGAGTAATCCAACGGTTTTTTGTTTTTCTTACGGATTTATTTTTTTCGGGGGGTGTTTTTTCTTGCGGCCAGGCCGTCCTCCCCGGATGAAGGCCTCGGCGGCTTCTACTACCTTGCCCATATTCCGTCCGCCCAGTCGGCGGATAGCGGCGGCCTTGTCCGCCCATATGTAATCGGAGATTTCGTTTTCCCCGAGGGAAAGCTCTCCCTTGGCCTGCGCCAGGAAGAATACCACGTGCTTCAGGGCCTTGGCGGATACGGTGTAGGACATTTCCCGACGGAATCCCTCCCGCAGGGTTACGTGCAGACCTGTTTCCTCCCAAACCTCGCGAAGGGCGGTTTCTTGTTCCGTTTCGCCTGCGGCGATGTGCCCCTTGGGCAAACTCCACGTGCCGGATCGGTGCTGATACAGCACCAGATATTCGATGACACCGTCCGCTCGGGTGCGATAGACGATGGCACCGCAGGATTTTTCGTAAATGCATACGAGTGCCGTGTCGAAATACTGCTCCGCAAAGTGGACTGCCTCGGCAATCTGGGGCTCGTAGGCCATCATGCCCGTGGGAGCCACCACCAGCTTGTCCTCTTTATCGTCCCGCCGATGGACGGCGGCGATCACCGTGCCGGTGAACCGGCCCAGAGGCTTATTTATACCGTAAATATAGGCATCCATTTCCTCCCCGTCGGGGGACAGAATGCCGGGAACGTATCCGTAATTGATGGGATAGCGGATGTCCGGGTGCTCCGGATGGATGGAACCGGCGGGACGGTCGACTACGATAGTCAGCCGTTTTCCCAGCAGCCGATCGGTGGCACTCAGGCGGAGAGTCTTCTGAATAAACTCGGATTTTGCGTGGGAGTATCCGATGGGATCGTTTTGGTACAGAGGCTGCAGACGGATCTTAAGCTGCTCATACTCGTTGGCCATGAATACGTGATTGTACAGGTAATTGCGGAAGCCCACCAGATCACACCAGGGCTGGCTGCCGTTCAGGGTGATCCAAAGGCGGTGCGAATCGGCACCGGAGCTCTTTTTCTGCTTGGCCATGCGGATGCATCCGGTGGCATCGGTGGGGATACGGCGGTATCCCATTTCCGTAAGGAGCTTGATAGCCGTGGGGGCGGCGGCACCGTCTGCCAGTCCCACGGCGATATCGATAACGGGCACGGCCAAAATGCCGCGCACCGCGGTGGAGCCGATGTGCTGAATGGCGGGAGCCAGATCCCCCAGCTTTTTCCGAAGGGCAAGAATAGCCAGCTTGGCATCGTTCTCCCAGTAAACGGCGTGACGACTCAATATAATTTTCTGACGGGCCATCCGACGCTCACCTCCTTTGCCGATACCCGCAAAAATACGCACAAAAAGACAATAATACACGTATTTTAATCTATACAGATAATTATACCGCAGACAGAGATATCCCGTCAAGGGATTGTGGGAATATTGTTACGAATCTGTGGCGAAAAAGCAAATTATTTGCCGGGGACGGTGCGGAGAATGTGCCGGAGCACTGCCAGCCGGGCATATTTTTTATCCTCAGCGGGGATGATAGTCCAGGGCGCGGCGGTGGTATCGGTGAGAGAAAACATATCTTCGGCGGCCGCCAAATATTCCTCCCGTTTGCTGCGGTTCCGCCAATCCTCCCCTGTCAGCTTCCACCGTTTTTGCGGATCGCTTAAACGGGCTTCAAATCGTCGCAGCTGTTCCTCCGGGGAGATTTCCAGCCAGAATTTGCATAGAATTGCCCCCTCTCTTGTGAGGGATTCCTCCATTTCGCAGATTTCCCCGTACGCACGCGACCACTGCTCCTCCGTGGCGAAGCCTTCCACCCGTTCTACGAGCACCCGCCCGTACCAGCTGCGATCGTAGATGGCAATGGAACCCACGGGCGGAAACGTGCGCCAGAATCGCCAAAGGTAATGGCGGGCTTTTTCTTCTTCGTTTGGTGCAGCCGTGGCAAACACCTGAAACCGATCCTCCCGCAAGGCGTCCGTCAGTCGGCGGATGCATCCCCCTTTGCCGGATGCGTCCCAACCCTCAAAGACCACAATCAGCGATTGTCCCGCCGCCTTCAGCCGTCGGGGAATATCCCCGATTTGCTCCTGCAATTCTCGGAGGGATTTTTTATAGGTGGCCGGATCTGCCCGCAAACGCAGATCGGCTTCCGCCAGCCGTGGCGGCGGCAGGGTCAGATTTATCTCCTCGGCGTGTTCCGTGCGCATTTCGTCAATCATAGACGGCACCTCTTTCGTTTTTTGTTAGTATGCCTGTTTTATATTGCCTTATGGCAGACAAAATGCGGAATCCTTGCAATGGGCAAAAAGATAGTGTATAATATTGGTAAATGATGATAGGAGGTGAGGATATGCTGACGTGGAAATCCCCCGTATCCGTTATGCGCGGCGTAGGCAGTGCCAGAGAGAAGGCTTTGGCAACGATGGGAATACGTTCCGTGGGAGATCTTTTGTATCACGTTCCAAGAGGCTATCAGTGCCGAGGAAACGTGAAGACTCTGGCCGAGGCGGCGGAGATGGCGCGACGCGGGGAGGATCTGCCGGTGTCGCTGCTTTTGAGCGTGGCGGCGGAACCGAAGTATCGGATGATACGGCGGGGTATGTCCATTTTGCGCTTCCGTGCCTTCGATGAAACGGGCACCTGCGAAATCACCTACTTTAATCAGAATTATCTGCGGGACATATTCCACACCGGTGGCGAGTTCCGCTTTTTCGGCCGCATCAGTGTGGAGGGACGCACCCTCAAGATGTCCTCCCCCATTTGGGAAGCCTGTGCCCCCGGTACAGTCTTGCCGGGCATTGTACCTGTTTACTCCCTTAGCGCAGGCTTGTCCCAGAAGATCCTGTCGGGGCTGGTTCGGGATGCGCTGGCGGGTGTGGGCAATCGTCTGCCGGAGATCATTCCCGCGGAGGTGGTACGGAATCAATCCCTTTGTACGCTTTCCTACGCCATAAAGAATATCCATTTTCCCGAGGATGGGGAAGCGCTGGCCCGTGCCCGCCGTCGGCTGATCTTTGAGGAGTATTTCACCTTTGGCCTGGCGGTGGCTTCCGCCACCCAGCCGGAGATGTCCGGTGTGCGGATTCCCCGATCGGATCTCACGCCCTTCACAGCGGAATTGCCTTATGCCCTGACCGGTGCCCAGATGCGCTCCGTTGAGGAAATCGCGTCGGATATGGCCGGTGGCAAGCGAATGAACCGAATCCTTATCGGTGACGTGGGATCGGGTAAGACCGCCGTAGCGGCGGCCGCCGCGTATCTGGCCGCCCGCGGCGGCTATCAGACGGCGCTGATGGCCCCTACGGAAATCCTGGCTGTGCAGCATTACAGAGAGCTGTCCGACTTGCTGGGCCGATTGGGGATCGAGTGCGTGCTCCTTACGGGAGCCGTGACCGGGGCACGCCGCCGTGCGGTGTGTGAATCCCTCGCCCGTGAGGGCGGGGCCACGGTGGTGGTAGGAACCCACGCCCTTCTCAACGAGAGTGTGCAGTTTGCCCGATTGGGATTGGTCATCGAGGACGAACAGCACCGATTCGGTGTGCGTCAACGGGCCGCCTTGGCGGAGAAAAACGAGTCTGCCCACGTTCTGGTCATGAGTGCTACGCCCATTCCCCGTACATTGTCGCTGGTTACCTACGGCGGTATCCGCGTGTCCCGCCTGGACGAAATGCCGCCGGGCAGGCAGGTAGTGGATACCTTCGTGGTGGACGAAGGCTATCGGGCAAGACTCAACGCTTTTATCCGCCGTCAAACGGATGAAGGCCATCAGGTGTATATTGTCTGTCCCTCCGTGGAGGAGAATCCGGATAAGAAAATAAAGATCCCCGACGACCCGGAGGAGTTGGCGGATCTGATCTTCGGTACGGACGGCGATGCCGTCGAAAAGCCGCCTTTGAAGGCGGCGGTGGAATTTGCCGAAACGGTTGCGGCTGCGTTCCCCGATTTGTCCGTGGCCTTTGTCCACGGAAAGATGAAGAACGCCGAAAAGGATCGAGTGATGCAATCCTTCACCCAAGGCGATATCCATATACTCGTGTCTACTACGGTGATCGAGGTGGGCGTGAACGTACCCAACGCCACTCTGATGATCATCGAAAATGCGGAGCGGTTCGGTCTGTCTCAGCTGCACCAGCTGCGGGGCCGTGTTGGTCGCGGCAAGGCGAAATCCTATTGCGTGCTGGTGTCCGACGCCAAGGGAGAGGATGCCCGTGCACGGCTGAGCGTGCTCAAAAAGAATCACGACGGCAACGCCATCGCGGAGGAGGATCTGCGGCTTCGCGGCCCCGGCGATTTCCTCAAAACGGGCGGTGAGATCCGCCAGCACGGCGACGTGCGCTTGCCGGTGACGGCCGGCCCGGGGGATGTGGAGATCCTGGCGGCGGCAATGGAGGAGGCACGGGGAATTTTGGAAAGTGATCCCACGCTGTCCCATCCTGAGCACGCGGCTCTCCGCCAGGCGGCGGAATCGGCCCTTCGGGATACAGCCAATACGATGAATTGAAAAAAGGCTATCGCCTCACGCGATAGCCTTTTTGTTTATTTCAAGTTTTCCACATAGGTTTTGATGGCGCGGAAGGTTTCGTCGCTGAGATCGTGCTCCACCTTACAGGCGTCCTCCGATGCGGTGGTGGGATCTACGCCGAGACGGACGAACAATTCCGTCAGGATGGTATGCCGCTCGTAGGTTTTGGCGGCGGCCTCCCGACCGGATTCCGTCAGAAGCAGATGTCCCTCATCGTTCGTTACCACGTATCCGCCCTGCTTCAGAAGGCCGATGGCACGGCTGACGCTTGGCTTGGAGAAGCCCATATGCTCTCCTACGTCCACGGCGCGAACCGGTTTTCCCGTTTTCGACAACACGTATATGGTTTCCAGATACATTTCGCCCGATTCCTGCAGGTGCATACGATCCCTCCTTTTTGCTTTCTGTATTTAGGATACCACAGATTTATGAATATTTCAAGAGTTCTTTCCGTATAAAAGAGGCTTGTAGGCCTTGAACGCGCCGGGAATGGCGTGATTCTCCATATCCTCCGTGCCTGCCCAGGCATATCCGTCGGGCAATTCGGGCGGATCTCCCGCAAGAGATACCATAAAACCGCTCATCTGCCACTCAATGTGGGAAAACAGATGACGGGAGGGGGAGAGAGGTGTCGGGACTCCAGGGGATACCCCGGGAAGAAATTCCCGCAGGCGGGCGAGGGCCTCTTTTTCCGACAACTCTTCCTCAAAGAGAAAGGGCTGCCACAATCCGGACAGAAGTCCTCCCTCCGGGCGACGGGCCAGAAGCCACTTGTTGTCCCACTGGGTTAGGAGAATGGTGATCTTTTGTATCCGTCGGGGCTTCTTTTCACCCCGTACGGGAAGATAGGATGCGCTGCCGGCGCCGTATGCCGCGCACCGATCGGACAGCGGGCAATCCGCACACCGGGGCTCACCGGGTACGCAGACCAGCGCTCCCAATTCCATCAGTGCCTGGTTGAAATCGCCCGGTGTTTCCTTCGGCAATTCCTCTGTCACGCGGGCGGTGTAGCGCTTCTTCGTTGCACCCATCATAATATCGGCACGGTCGTTGTAGAGGCGGGAAAATACCCGCATCACGTTTCCGTCCACGGCGGGGACGGGGATGCCGTAGCTGATGGATGCAATGGCGCCGGCGGTGTACTCTCCAATGCCGGGCAGAGCCAGCAGTTCTTCATAGGTGGTGGGTAACTCCCCTCCGTATTGTTCCAGAAGTACAGCGGCAGCACGGCGCAGATTATCCGCCCGGCTGTAATAGCCCAGGCCCTCCCACAGCTTGTGCAGCCGATCGGTGGGGCACTGTGCCAGATCTGCGGGCGTAGGCAGTGCTTCCATAAAACGGGCGTAGTAGGGAAGCACCGCACTCATGCGGGTCTGCTGGAGCATGATCTCGCTGACCCAGATATGATACGGTGTGGGATCCTCCCGGAAGGGGAGGGACCGTCGGTTTTTATAAAACCACGTCAAAAGCGGCGTTGCAATATGCAGCATAGTCTATCCTTTACGGTATGATTTCGGTGCGGTGATTTTGACGGTCGATAAGGACGCTTGTCCCGTCACTCAGACAGATCACCTGAATGGTGGAGGGGTGTGCTTCCTTATGGGAGGCACAGTATACCCGCCGCAATTCGCCTTCACGGGGATCCCTTGGGGGATCCAGCTCGTCCGGCAGAGAGCCTGCCTCATGGGTCAGCCAATCCAGCATTAGACAATCGTCTACCTCAGATAACTTGTCCGACGGCACCCGATTCGCGGCAAATCGGCGGAAAGCGGAGAAGGCGTTCCTTTGGGATAATGCCCGCACGGCGGGAATGGCATCCGCCAGATCGGCGAAAAAGGCGAAGGGAGACTGTTCATCCGCCAAAAGAAAGGCGAGGGTGCGTGGGAAATTGCCGCCGCCCGCAAAGCGGTCCAGCACCTCGTCGATCCGGTGCAGACGGTAAAGTTCCTCGTAGGTAAGACAGTCGCTGACGAGCACCTCGTAAGGCGGGGCAGGGGAATATCGGTACCCCATTTCGTCACAGGTTGCCCGCAGGCTTGTCCCGGGCAAAAGCTTCAGAAATCCCAGCTGCAAAAGATCGCATACGGGGAAGGTCTCGTCAAAAGAGCGGGCGAATCGCTCAAAATTCTCGCAGGGCAATCCGGCGATCAAATCCGCGTGGACGTGGATATTGCCTGTTTTGCGGATGCGGTCCAAAGCGGAGAGAATCTTTGCGGGATCGGCGTGCCGATCGATGGTGCGGAGGGTATCCGGATTGGTGGACTGCACGCCGCATTCCAGCTGAATACGCCCCTTGGGCATGGCAGCCAGCGTGCGGAAGTTTTCCTCGTCCAAAAGATCGGCGCATACCTCGAAATGGTAGGTCTTCGAGAATGAATCTCCGGCCAAAGCCCGCCAGATAGCATCCGCCCGACGGCGGTCGAAATTGAAGGTGCGGTCCACGAATTTGATGACGGCTACGCCGTCCATGGATTCAAATCGGGCCAGCTCCGCAATGGTTGCCTCAGCGGATTTTGCCCGTACCCCATGGGTGGCGGAGGACAGGCAGTAGGAGCAGCGGAAGGGGCATCCTCTTGCGGATTCGTAATACAGAATTCCGCCGGTTTTTGTGTGGGGAGGGTACAGATCGTACAGGATTCCCGCCTGTTCAAATCCGCCATAGGGGGTGCCGCAGAGGATGGTGTGCTTGGGCGGCGGATTGTCTAAATAATCTGGGAAGGCGTCCTCGCCCTCACCGGCGATAATGTTGTCCACAAAAGGATGGCGCGCAAAAAAAGACACGTCCTCATAGGAGATTTCCGGCCCGCCCAACACGATCTTTGCCTCCGGGCGGAGCTGCCGCAGATCGGCGGCCAAAGAGAGAACGGTGTCCCGATTCCAGATGTACACAGAGAACCCGTACACGTCCGCATTCGCTTCATACAGCGCCGTAAGAAATTCCCGCCGCCGATCCTTAAGAGAGCGCTCAATCAGGACCGCTTCGTGTCCCCGCAGAGTGAGCGCGCGGGCGATACAGCGAACGGCCAGATTGGTATGTACGTAGGATGCGTTGCAGGCAACGAGAGCGACTTTCATTTCGAAACTTCCTTTATCGTGATACCTATATTATATCTTTTTTCCCCCGTTGCTTCAAGCGGATTTTCCGTTTTTGTCCCTTCTTTTTCTCCGGCGGGATCAGGTATCCGTTCTGCCAGCGATGGGTCAGCTCTTTCCGTGCCTCGGTGCGTCCCCGGTGGCGGAGAAGCAGCAGGTATTCCACCACCAGGACATCACCCTCCCGGCGAAGCGTGTAATCTGCCGTGTAGGTACGGGATATCCCCTCCGTATTGTGGACGATTTCTTCTATATATGCAGCGGCCCCATCCCGCAGTGCGCGGTAGAAGCCGTTGAGGGTGTCCGCGGCTCTGCGTTCGTTTTCGGCGTCTGCCTCAAATTGGGGATAGGCGATCCGTCCGCGCGCAAAGGCTTCGGTGATTCTGTTCTCTTTCATATATATCCTCCCTGCCTGCTTCAGTATATGTGGGCAGAATAGGGAAGATGTGTTGCAATCGGCCGTTTTTTCCTTTATAATGTATGTATACCGATCATTTGGAGTGAACATTATGGCAGATTATATGCGTACCGCCCCGGCGGCGGATCGCCTTCGCCCCACCACCTTCGACGATATGTCAGGGCAAAAGCACCTGGTGGGTGAGCGGGGAGTGCTGAGACGCCTGGCGTCCTCGGGACGGATTCCCAGTATGATATTTTTTGGCCCGCCCGGTACGGGCAAGACCACGGCGGCTTCCATCATCGCCGCATCGTCTGGGATGACCTTGCGCCATCTCAACGCCACCACCGCATCTCTTGCCGACGTGCGTGCTGTAGCGGCGGAGACGGAAGGGCTGCTTGGTGCGGGAGGCATCCTTCTGTATCTGGACGAGATCCAGTATTTCAACCGCAAGCAGCAGCAGTCTCTTTTGGAGTACGTGGAGGACGGACGGATCACCCTGATTGCCGCCACCACGGAAAATCCCTATTACTACGTATACGATGCGCTTCTGTCCCGCTGTTCCGTCTTCGAGTTCAAGCCGGTGACGGCGGCGGACATGCTGCCCCGGCTCCGCCGTGCGGCCGAGATGCTCTCGGAGGAATCCTCCCATCCTGTGATTTGCGAGGAGGAGGCTCTCTCCTATATTGCTTCCGTGTCCGGCGGCGACGTACGCCGCGGTGTGACCATGCTGGAGCAGGCTATCGCCTACGTGGCGGCGGGAGATGAGAGTGAGAATGTTCTCACCCGGGATGTTGCCAGACAGTTCGTGCCGTCCATCTCCGCCGGCAATTTCGACGGGGACAGCGACGTGCATTACGATCTGCTCTCCTGTTTGCAAAAGTCTATCCGGGGATCGGATCCCTCGGCGGCGGTGTTCTATCTGGCGCGCCTGCTGGAGGGCGGCGATCTGATCTCTCCCTGCCGGCGGCTGATGGTCATCGCCAGCGAGGATATCGGCGCAGCCTATCCCATGGCGGCGGTGATCACCCGTGCCTGCGTGGAGAGCGCCAAGGAACTGGGTTTGCCGGAGGCACGGATCCCTTTGGCCAATGCGGCGGTGATGCTGGCCACGGCTCCCAAATCCAACACGGCCTACGAGGCGCTGGATCGGGCGGCGGCAGACATCCGCGCAGGGAAGGGGTTGGTGATTCCCACCCATCTGCGATCCCCCCAGTTTAAGGGATACGTGTACCCCCACGATTACACCTACGATTACGTTCCCCAGCAGTATCTGCCCGATGACGTGGCGGGTGTGAAATATTATGAGTTTGGCGATAACAAAACCGAGGCGGCGGCCGCCGCCTATTGGGAAAAGGCCAAACGCGAGGGCGGAAAAAAGAAGTAATTTCTCCCCGTAGGAAGAGTTTTGTGTGTCTGACGGAGGTTGTGAGACTATGGAAAGAATCAAAAGCTTGAGTATCTATCAAAAAGGACTCCTTCTGTTTATGGCCGGCATAACACTGGTATTTACCGTGCTTTATCCGGTGACAATCGCAAGAGTTGGTTACAGATACAATGATGCCATTCTCGTTCCTTCACAAGAAAACGGAAATACACTGTATTCCGGAAAAATCAAAGGACAAAAGGCTTGTTTCAACGTATCGGATGACACGGTTGTGTTTCGATACGGGGATAAAACCTATGGACCGTACACCGTGAAGGAGGATCCTTCTGCCGTTCCCGAAGATCACGTAATGAAAGGAAGTATGACCGGAATCGAAGTGCGGGAAGGGGAGAGTATTCTGTTCCGCGGCGGTGTCATGGATGCGGGGGATTTTTATCGGTTTTGGAGTGAAGACGGAACAGGGGATAATGTTCACGGAATCTTTTATGTAACCAGCGACGGAATCGCAAGGGACGGAAACGGCAATCCGGTGGATAGAATGAAGCCGTCAGTCTCTACTATCTATGATTTGCTCCATGATCCCGAATTGACGCACAAAGGGAACGGGCTTGCCTGGTTAGGCGCTGTGTTTTTCTGTGTTCTTAACGCACTGTCCATTCTGTTTGCAGATGAGTTCTTCCGTTGGCATCTGATGTTTCGGATTCGTAATGTATGGGATGCAGAGCCGACGGATTGGGCAATTGCAGGCAGATATATCGGCTGGACTACTGTGACGGCAGCGATCACGGTTCTGTTTGCTGTGGGACTGTTATGCTGACAGAATAAGGATTTTATAAAGGAGGTTGCCTTGTGAAAAGGAGATTGCTTTATTTGATACTACCGATCGTGACGCTTGTTTTGGAAATCCTGCCCTACGGAGCCGTATGCAATTTTGCCAATCCGGAGGGTGCCCCCTGGAGAAAGACCTTTTCTTATTTTGATTTGACTCCCTTCGGATATGCCAATTTCGCTCCGCTGATTACCGCTGTCATCACTTGTATCGTTTTTCTTTTGGCCGTTGTCTTTTGCATAACGGGCAATCCTACGTGGGCGCTTAGGGCGAGAAACATTCTTTACGTCGGTGCCGCCTTCTCTCTTTGTCCGCTGCTTCTCGGTGTCCATTACTTTTCTGCCGTTGGCGCACTGATTACGGCATCTTTGATTGCCGAATTGCTTGTGATTCACCTCAGCATAAAACCGAATAAAAAAGCCATCGGATGATCCGATGGCTTTTTGAGTTGGATAAATAATATATTAGTAATTCTCTTTACGTACTTCGAAGAAGCTCTGGGGATGTACGCATACGGGGCATACGCCGGGAGCCTTCTTGCCGATTACCAGATGTCCGCAGTTGCGGCATTCCCACATGGTCTCCTCAGCCTTCTCGAATACCTTCTGCATCTCTACGTTGTTCAGAAGGGCGCGGTATCTTTCCTCGTGAGACTTCTCGATAGCGGCAACCATACGGAAACGGGCAGCGATAGCCTTGAAGCCCTCTTCCTCTGCTTCCTTAGCGAAGGTGTCGTACATATCGGTCCACTCGTAGTTCTCGCCCTCAGCGGCAGCCTTCAGGTTGGCAGCGGTGTCGCCCAGCTCGCCCAGTTCCTTGAACCACAGCTTTGCGTGCTCTTTTTCGTTGTTAGCGGTGGATTCGAAGATAGCGGCGATCTGCTCAAAGCCTTCTTTTCTTGCTACGGATGCGAAGTAGGTGTACTTATTTCTTGCCTGAGATTCGCCTGCAAAAGCGGTCTGAAGATTTTTTTCGGTCTTGCTTCCCTTGAGTTCCATGTGTGTTTCTCCTTTAAGTAAAGTAATTATTTTATTTATTTGCTGCCGCTTGACGGCATTTTGAACATTGATAGTGAAGAGTCAGATCATACGATGTAATGTCCTTGTCTGCGTGATCCTGAAGGAAGGTATCGATTCCCTCGATGCGGATGTCCCGGATCTTACCGCAAGTGGAGCATACCATATGATCGTGGGGAACGAACATCTTGTCGTACCGATCGGGCTGATCCGCAAAGGTAAGACGGACGATGTGTCCCGACTCGCTGAGATATTTCAGACTGTTGTACACGGTAGCGAGTGCAATGGTGGGCATCTGCTCACGGGCGGCCAGGTATATTTCCTCGGCGCTCAGATGGGCTTCGCTTCCGCGGACAATGGATAAAATCAGTTCGCGCTGCTTTGTCATCACGCACTCCTTTTGGAATGATTCTAAATATATTATACACAGCACCATGGCGCTTGTCAATAGTTTTTAGAATAATTCTAAAAAATTTTTTAAGAAGCTATCCGGAGGGAGTTTCATAATCCGGGCACTGTCCCGCAATTTTTCCGCCGGGATTCTTGCAATGCGATAGCGGATGTGATATAATCTTCATATATTGTGCCCTTGGGCAGGATTTGATGCGGATTCTCCGCAGGGAAGAGGTTAGTATGGCTGAAATGATCGACGTGTCGGATATCAGTCTGTTGTATCCGGACGGGGAAAGTATGCGCCGTGCCGGTCTGGGAGAGGGCGGTGGGCGCCTCAGCGACGTGACGGCGGAGCAGCTGGAACTGTATTATCTGATCGATTTGAAGAGCAGCGATATTGGTAGCTTTTTCACCTGCGACGTGGAAACGATCCGCTACCGACAAAAAACCTTTGCCGACATGGCAGAGAATCCGGAGCTTTCAAGAGTCCTCTTGAAAATGCTGCCTTTGCTTAATGATATCACCGAATTGCGCCGTATGGGCGAAGGGAACGGAGATTCCACCGAGTCCTATCTGTACAGCATCACGGAAGTGGAATTGTACACTTCCTTGATGGAGCATCTGAAAAACGGTCTTTTGCCCATTGCGGATACATTCAAAAGTCCTGCGTTCCGCCGCTTTGCGGATCGGATCCGCCATCTGACGGAGAGTGAGTATTACAGAGAGCTGAACGAAAAGCTGAATGAGCTGACCAAGCGTGTGCGGGAGATCAAGAGCATCACCGTGGGCGTAAATCTGGATTCCCAGCTTCGCCCCGAGCACGCCGGCGTGCTTTCCATCAATAATGAATATTTCAAGTCCGGCGAGATTTTGGATAAGATTCTCCGCCTGGATTTCAAAAACGATGAGATGACCTGTATTGCGTCTCTGGTGCCCTTCCGTCGGAATCAGAGCGAGAATCAGCAGATGGCATTGTCCTTTGCATTCAATTCCGCCATCAACGAGGTGTTCAAGACCTCCATCCGCTCCTGGCGGAAGGTGGTGCAGATGTACGTGCTGGAAAACACGGATTTCCTCATTCGTATGATGCCGGAGATCGAGTTCGTCGTGAAGGCGGCGGAATTGATGGCGCGCCTCAAGGCGCAGGGATGCACTCTCTGCTGTCCTGAGATCCGTCCCATGGAGGAAAAGCAATTTACCGCCCGCAGCCTGCAGAATCCTGTTGTGGCCTTGAAGATCGGCGGGGAAACGGTTCCCAACGACTTCTCCTTTGATGAGGACGGCATGATCTTCGTAATCACCGGCCCTAACCGAGGCGGCAAGTCTGTGACCACCTGTGCCGTGGGTCTGGCATTCGTGATGGCCCAGCTGGGCCTGTACGTCTGCGCCGAGAGCGCAGTCATCAGCCCCTGCGACTGCATCTATACCCATTTCCCCACGGGATCCGAGGATACCATCGACAAGGGACGTCTTGGCGAGGAGTGCGCCCGTCTGAACAGCATCTTTGAAACCCTGACGGAATACGGTCTGGTACTGCTGGACGAATCCCTTTCCTCCACCGGCTCCTACGAGGCATCCTACATTGCCGGCGAGGTGCTCCAGGGCTTCTCCATGGCCCGCTGCCGCTGTATATTCTCCACCCATCTTCACGATCTGGCCGCATCCGTGGATCGGATCAACGGTGAGTGTGTACCCCGCGGCGGCGTGAAGATCGACAATATGGTGGCCGCCATCAACGAGGGCGAGCGATCCTTCAAGGTCCGGCGAGCCCGCCCCGACGGAAAGAGCTACGCCCGGGACATCGCCGAGAAGTACGGCTTGTCCTTCGACAAGATCCTGTCCCGTATTGAAGAAAACCGGAAATAAGACAACTCTATATATAAGAGGTAAGAAACGATGAATGAAGTATTGAAACTGTTGGAAGATAACGCCCGCCTCAGCGCGGAGCAGCTCTCCATGATGCTGGACAAGGAATCCGGCGATATCCGCGCTATGATCGATAAGTACGAGCAGGAACGCGTAATCCTGGGCTACAAGGCCATCATCGACTGGGATAAGACGGACCGTGAGTCCGTGAGCGCCCTGATCGAGGTGAAGATCACTCCCCAAAGAGATCGCGGCTTCGACCGTGTGGCGGAGAAGATCTACAACTATCCCGAGGTGGAGAGCTTGTATCTGATGTCCGGCGGCTTTGATCTGGCCGTGATGATCGAGGGTAAGACCATGAAAGAGGTAGCCTACTTCGTGGCAATGAAGCTGGCGCCCATCGAGGACGTCATCTCCACCGCCACCCACTTCGTTTTGCGGAAATACAAGGACAAGGGCGTTGTGTACGGCGCCGCTCCCGTGGATGAGAGAGGACAGGTTCTCTGATGATCGACTACGCATCTCTCATTCCCTCCCACGTACAGGATATCAAACCCTCGGGTATCCGTAAGTTTTTTGATCTGGTCTCCAGCAATCCCCAGGCAATCTCCCTGACCGTAGGTGAGCCGGACTTTGTTACTCCCTGGCACATTCGTATGGCAGGCATCGACAGCCTGGAAAAGGGTAAGACCTACTATACCGCCAACGCCGGCCTGGCGGAGCTCCGTCAGGAGATCGCCGCCTATCTGGATCGCCGCTTCGGCGTGAAGTACGATCCCGTGAAGGAGATCATCGTTACCGTCGGCGGAAGTGAAGCGATTGACGTCACCTTCCGCTCCCTCCTTGCGCCGGGAGATGAAGTGATCATTCCTCAGCCCGCCTTCGTTTGCTACGAGCCTTTGGCCCGTATGGCAGGCGGCGTGCCCGTGATCATCGAAACCAAAGAGGAAAACAATTTTAAGCTCACCGCCGAGGAATTGCGTGCGGCCCTGACTCCCAAGACCAAATTGCTGGTTCTGCCGTATCCCAACAATCCCACCGGTGCCATTATGACAAAAGAGGATCTTGTTGCCCTGGAGGAGGTGCTCCGCGGCACGAACGTCCTTATTCTGTCCGACGAGATCTATGCCGAGCTGACCTACGGTCGGGAGCATTGCTCCTGCGCCGCTGTGCCCGGTCTTGCCGAGCGCACTGTTCTGGCCAGCGGATTCTCCAAGGCGTATGCTATGACCGGCTGGCGTATGGGCTATCTGTGCGCACCGGCCCCTTTGGCCGCCCAGATGCTGAAGCTTCACCAGTTCGGCATTATGAGCGCACCTACCACCGCCCAGTTCGCCGCTATTGAAGCCATGCGAAACGGGGATGAGGACGTGCAGATGATGCGCGCGGAATACAACCGCCGCCGTCGGTACCTTACGTCCGGCTTGCGTGCTTTGGGTATGCCTTGCTTTGAGCCGGAGGGCGCATTCTATGCGTTCCCCAATATTTCCGGCTTCGGTCTCACCAGTGAGCAGTTCTGCGAGAGGCTTCTCAAAGAGTTCGACGTGGCCATCGTGCCCGGCGGTGCCTTCGGCGCATGCGGTGAGGGATTTGCCCGCATCTCCTACGCCTATTCCGTGGAGCATATTTCCAAGGCATTGGACAGAATGGAAGCATTTGTAAAAACTTTGCGCAAATAATTGCGAACAAAAATGAAAAAAGGCTTGCATTCCGCATTTTAATGTGGTATAATAGGCAATGCTGATTGAATAATGATCCTTAAAGACGGAGGTAATGATAAATGGCTAAGTGCAGCATTTGCGGAAAAGGCGTTGTTTTCGGCGCTCAGGTTTCCCATTCTCATCGCTCTACCAACAGAATGTGGAAGCCCAACATCAGAAAAGTCAAGGTAAATGACAACGGCACGCACAAGACGGTTGCTGTATGCACCCGCTGCCTGCGTTCCGGTAAGGTTAACCGCGCTTAATCTGATTTTAGCCTGTGTTTTTCACAGCGGCAGAGATAATCCCACCCATCGGTGGGATTTTTTGCTTTATATCCGGAAAGGGGGAGAGGCATCTTGAAAAACTACGTTGCCGTCATCGGGCAGGGCGGTGCAGCCTATCGGAATGCGTTGGCCGCTTTGTGCGCAGACGTTCTTTTGCTGCCCCCTGCTGAGGGGATGGATCCCCGCGTGGCTTCCCATCCCGATATGCTGATGACGGTGTGGGGACAGGACGTGGTGATGCCCGCATCCTATGCGGCCCGGGCCGACGTGCGGCCGATTCTGGACACGCTTTGCCGCCGGTGCGGCGTTCGGGTGATTACCACCGAAATATCCCCCGGGAGTGTGTATCCTCACGACGTGGTGTGCAACAGCCTTCTGTTCGGGGGGGATTTGTACGGGAAGTTGACTGCCCTTGCCCCGGAGATACGGCAGCTGGCCGTCCGCGACGGACGGAAGGCAGTGGACGTGGCGCAGGGATATGCGGGCTGTTCCGCTCTCGCGTGCGGAGATGTTTTGCTCACCGCCGATCCGTCTATAAGAGATGCGGTGTGTGCCTGCGGCGGGGACGTGCTGTTTCTCTCCCCGGGCGGTATCCGTTTACCCGGGTACGATACGGGATTCATCGGCGGTGCCGGCGGATACGCGGAGGGGCACGCCGTTTTCTTCGGGGACGTGCGCCGTCATCCCGATGGGGATCGGATCGCACAGACGCTTGCGGCGCGGGGCATCGTTTGTCACTGCCTTGGAGAGAGGGAGTTAAAGGACTTCGGCGGAATAAAATTCTTTTCTTTGCCGGGCTGACTTGCGCTTGAGTGAAAAATGTGGTATAATGCGGATAGATTCGCAGAGAGAGGTCATTTTATGAAGCATGAAGTAATCTACCTTCGCCCGGGTGAGAGCGACGGTACTTTGACTACGTATATCTCCGAGGGGGAGACGGTGGATAAAATGCCGCCCCGTCCCGCGATCGTGATCTGTCCCGGCGGTGGATACCGCTTCACCTCAGACAGAGAGGCTGAGCCCGTTGCTATGAGATTTCTTGCGGCAGGCTTCCAGGCGTTTATTCTCCGTTATTCCGTTAAGGAGAAGGCACTCTTCCCCCGTCCTTTGGTGGAAGCATCCCGTGCCATCGTTCACGTTCGCGAAAATGCCGAGGCGTATCACGTGGATCCGAGTCGCGTATTCATCATCGGATTTTCCGCCGGCGGTCATCTGGCGGGATCCCTTGGTACGATGTGGCACGAGGAGTTTGCGAAAGCATCCCCCGATATGGCACCGGGTGCCAACCGCCCTACGGGTATGATCCTTTCCTATCCCGTGATCAGCGCCGGAGAGTTTGCTCACAGGGGCTCCTTTGCGGAGATATTGGGTGAGAATGTGGATAACGAGGAAGCACGTCGTGCCTATTCACTGGAATTGCACGTGGACGAGAATACGGTTCCCACCTACATCTGGCATACATGCACCGACGGCACTGTTCCCGTGGAAAACACGCTGTTGTTTATGTCCGCCCTGGCGAAAAGCAAGGTTCGTTTTGAGGCACATATTTTCCCCGAGGGACGGCACGGATCGTCTTTGGCAAATGATCAGACGTGTTCCGGTATTCCGGAGTTGATCATTCCTGAGGCAATGCAGTGGATCGATGAGGCCATTGACTGGACAAAGAGAGTCTGATGAAAAAGCCGGGCAGAGGATATCTGCCCGGCTTTATTATTCTGTTGTGGTGGTGGATTTTTGGCGGCGCGCGCCGATAAACCGCAGAACTGCCCATACCGCCGCCGCTGCGGCGAAGGTAATCAAAAATGCGGCGGTCTGTATTCGGGGAGGATATCCCATTCCGTACATAACGAAAGCGGCAGTAGCGGCAGGCAACGTGCGCGCCGGTGCGCCGAAGGAGCGAAAGTACAAAAGAAGCAGTGCCGCCGCGGCACACATGGCCCAGACCAGGGGCATCAGATCCAGCATGGCAATACGCATACCGACCTCCCAAAGGATGTATGCAGTCCGCCGTATCAGTATCCTATGGAGTCGATCTTTAAGGTGCCGCCCTCGCTGGCCAGCGTGAAGATCAGTACACGGGATGCGTCGCTGGCCACGTCCCGACGGAACGTGCCGTCGTTATCGTAGATGGCGTAGGACACGTAATACACGTAACTGTCCTCCTCCGCGTCGTATTCTGCCTCCTGCAGAACGATGTCGTAGATCTTCTGCGGGGAGAAATACGCAAAGGGAAGAGTTCTTTTATAGTATGTGTCCGTGAAGAGGGAATTATACGCTGATGCATCCCCTGCCGTTACAATTTCAAAATAACGGGCGAAGAAGGCGATGGCCTCCCCTTCCAGCCTGGCGTCTTCCGCCGTTTCCACCGGAACGGTTTCGGCACCGCGACGGATGTGGATCCGCCGATCCAATTCCATATAGGCGGCGTCGGTTGTCACGTCCTCATCGGGATGGGGATGCTTGAACTGATCTGCGCGGAGGTGTCCCGTATAGGTGGGGATGGGGCCGTCCTTTGCTATGGCCGGAAGATTGCCGGAGGAGAAGGATACGGCAGCGCTGACGATGCCGATCAGAAGCGCGATGCCGGCACCCCAAAGGAGGCGGCGTTGTTTTTGACTCAGAGATTTTGTTTCGTTGGCCATAAATAAACCCTTTCTTTCAGGACTTCTCCCCGAAAATCCGCTGCCTCCGTATATTGAGAAACCTAACTGCATAGAGTATAGCGGAAGTCACTTATACTGTTATTATACAGCCCGGTGTGCGGTATTGCAAGGGAAAGTAGCGGTTTTTTGTCCCTTGTGTCGGGGAATGTAAAAAAGTCCTTGACAAATCAACAACGGCACCTTATAATGATACTGTATTGGCAGAAAGTAGTCTGCATAGGAACTTACATTATTATAATGATAGGAAAGGGAACATCCCGTTCCCCGGAGGAAACGAAATGTTTGAAAAGATTAAGAATCTTCTGGTAGAAGAGTTGTCCGTTAAAGAAGAGGATATCACCATGTCTGCGGAGCTGGTAAACGATCTGGGCATCAATTCTCTGGAGCTGGCGGATCTGGTTCTTCTGTGCGAGGAGAAGTTTGACATCGAGATCGGTGACGACGATATCCATAAGTTCGTAACCGTAGGCGACGTGGTGGATTATCTCAGCACTAAGGCAGAAGACTGATTCATGATTCAAAACAGAATCTGTGTGCGGGGCGTTTTCTTTGATAACGTCACGCTGGACGAGGCGGCGCAACTGCTCCGCGCAGCAGCGCGGGAAAACAGAAGCGGCGTCTCTGTTTTTACTCCCAATTCCGAAATTGTACAGCTTTGCATCGAAGATGCGTCCCTCAGGGATAGGATCAACGACGGCGGTCTGATCGTTCCCGACGGTATCGGCGTGATCAAGGCGGCGCGGATCCTGGGCACTCCCCTGAAGGGAAAAGTGGCCGGCGTGGATCTGGGTCGGCGTGTGATGGCCTTTGCGGCAGAGGAGGGATTCCCCGTGGCGCTGGTGGGCGGTAAGCCCGGCGTGGCAGAGGATGCGGCGGCCGCTATGCAGGCAGAGTATCCCGATTTGAATGTCTGCCTGACGGCAGACGGCTATTTCAAAAAAGAGGGCGAGGAGAACGAGGCGGTTCTTTCCCGTATCCGGGAAAGCGGCGCGCGGATCGTGTTCATCTGCTTTGGTGCCCCGGCACAGGAGAAATGGATTGCTGCCAATCGGGACAAGCTGCCCGGAGTAAATCTGCTTCTCGGCCTGGGCGGATCGCTGGACGTGTATTCCGGCCGCGTGAAGCGGGCCCCCGATGTGTTTGTAAGGCTGGGCCTGGAGTGGCTGTACCGCCTGCTTAAGGAGCCGAAGCGGATCGGCCGTATGATGAATCTGCCCAAATTCTATTTCGGTACGTGGAAGTACAAGCTGTTTCATAAATAAAAGGAGATGCACCTGTGGCATCTCCTTGTTATTCTGATTTAATCCGGATAGGCGATCTTTGCGTAGTCCGCGATGAAGCGGGCCGCGGCATCGATGCCGATCTTGTCGGTGGCCAGAGCCAGATCGTAATTATCCACCTTGCCCCATTTGCGGGAGGTGTAGTAGTTGTAGTAGTTGGCGCGGCGCTTGTCGGTCTTCACGATCTTATCCCGGGCCTCGGCCTCGGGGATGGAATGCTCCGCACAGATGCGTTTCACCCGCTCCTCGAAATCCGCGTAGAGGAAGACCTTGACCAGCTTCGTGTGTTCCGACAGCACGTAGTCCGCACAGCGGCCCACGATGACACAGCTTTCCTTTTCCGCGATCTCGCGGATGATTTCCGACTGTGCGCAGAACAGCTTGTCGTTGATCGGCACGTTGAAGTGATCCACACTGCTGTGGTACATGTTGGAGCTCATAACCAGGGTGTAAAGCAGGCTGCTGGCCGCTTTTTCCTCGGCGTGCTGCAGCGCTTCCACGCTCAGTCCGCTTTTTTCGGCGGCAAGGGAGAGCAGACTCCGGTCGTAGCATTTTACTCCCAGGATCTGCGCAAGCTTTTGGCCGACTTCACGTCCTCCGCTTCCATATTGTCTGGCAATGGTGATGATGGTGTTCATCCCTCGACCCCCTGTGTTTTTGAGATGTATATTATTATACAGATAAAGTTGGTTTTTGTAAATACTTTTGCACAGATTTTTTCGAAAATCGGTGGAATAATTATGCCATTTGTACGAAAGGGGAGCCTATGATCTGCTTGCAGTGTGCCGAAATTCGCCCCGGGGAAACCCAGCACGAGGCGGGAATCCGTCTGCGGGACGATATGCTGCGCCGCTTTTGCGGCATTGAATCTCCTTCCGTTATAGCCCCGCCGGGGGAAAAGCCCCGTTTGTCCGATCGCGAGGATATTTCCTTTTCCGTATCCCACAGCGAGTCGGCGGTGATCTGTGCGCTCAGCTTTCCCGGTACAGTAGAAACGGATGACGTTACCGTAATCTACGGCGGAGCCGATGCCCCGGAGGTGGGGGCTGACGTGGAGGCGGTGCGGGATGGGGAGGAAATACCCCGCCGGCGGCGGTTGGCCGACCGGTTCTTCCCCGAGGAGGAAGCGGTGCGGCTGCGGGCCATTCCCGATGAGGCGTATTCTGTCGCCTTCTGCGAGACGTGGACGGCCCTCGAGAGCTTCGTCAAGCGAACGGGGGAGGGATTCCGTCACGGATTTTCCCATATTGATTGGAGAGATGTCCGCCGTGTTACCAAGACGTGGGAGATCGGTGGGAAAACGTACGTCGTATCCGTTGTATTTTAGAACAGAAAGAAAGGGCTGCTGCCGATTGGCAACAGCCCTGTTTTTGTTTTTAGTCCTCTACGCTTCCGTATTCTTCCAGTGTCAGGCCTTCGTTGTGCTCCAGGGTGTAGTTGATGTGCCACTGGGTGGGGAAGAGCAGATAATTTCCGTCGCGGAAATCCTGTACCCACTTTACCTCGTACAGCTTCAGATCGGCGGGGTTTACGCCCTCCGGCACCCGCTTGATGAACTGATAGGGCTGCGGATATTTCCGGTAATCCACGTTGTATTCGTTCTTCATACGGGATTCCAGAACGTCCAGCTGCAATTCGCCGACCACGCCCACGTATACCCGCTCCAGACCGGAGCCGGGCTCGCAGAAGATACGGATCGCGCCCTCCTGGGCGATCTGGTTCATACCCTTGGCAAACTGCTTACGCTTCATGGAGTCGATCTGCTCTACCTCCACGAAGATTTCCGGCGCGAAGGTGGGGATTCCCTCGAATTCTACCCGCATGGAGCGGTCGCATACCGTGTCGCCGATGGAGAAAATGCCCGGATCGAATACGCCGATGATGTCGCCGGCATACGCCTCGTCGATAATGGATCTCTCCTGCGCCATCATCTGCTGGGGCTGGGACAGCTTCAGCTCCCGTCCGCCCTGGACGTGATAATAGGTCTCACCCCGCTCAAAGCGGCCGGAGCAGATACGCATGAAAGCAATGCGGTCCCGGTGGGCCTTGTTCATGTTGGCCTGGATCTTGAATACGAAGGCGGAGAACTTATCGTCGGAGGGATATACCACTTCCCCTGCGGTTTTGCGGGGCAGGGGGGCTGTGGTCATGCGGAGGAAGCATTCCAGAAACGTCTCAATACCAAAGTTGTTGAGCGCAGAGCCGAAGAATACGGGGGACAGCTTACCGTGGCGTACCGCCTCCAGATCGAAATCCACACCGGCGCCGTCCAGAAGCTCTACCTGCTCTACCAACTCAGCCCGCTCTTCCTCGCCGATCAGCTGATCCAGCTTGTCCGTGTCGGTGATATCGCAGTCGATGGAGGAAAGGCGCTCGCGGCCGCGGTGGGCGTCCGCATAGGAGATGATCTTTTTCTGTTCCCGGTGGTATACGCCCTTGAAGCGCAGACCGCAACCGATGGGCCATGTGATGGGATAGGTGGCGATGCCGAACTCGGTTTCCAACTCGTCCAGAAGATCAAAGGGATCTCTTGCTTCCCGGTCCATCTTGTTGATGAAGGTGAAGATCGGGATGTCCCGCATAGCGCAGACCTTGAACAGTTTTCTCGTCTGGGGCTCAATACCCTTGGCCGCGTCGATGACCATAACGGCGCTGTCCGCCGCCATCAGGGTACGGTAGGTATCCTCGGAGAAGTCCTGATGTCCGGGGGTATCCAGAATGTTGATGCAATAGCCGTCGTATTCGAACTGCATAACGGAGGAGGTGATGGAAATACCGCGCTTTTTCTCGATTTCCATCCAGTCGGATACGGCGTGGCGGTCGGAGGCCTTGCCCTTTACGGAGCCGGCGGACTGGATCGCACCGCCGTACAGAAGAAATTTCTCCGTCAGGGTGGTTTTACCTGCGTCGGGATGGGAGATGATGGCAAAGGTCCTGCGCCGATTGATCTGCTCTTGATTTGTCATAATCCTGTCTCCAAAAATAACGAATATATCACTTTGGGGGGCATCCCCCGTTCATTAACTTGTGGAAAATTCCATACCTTATTATTCTATCACATTCTGTTTCTTTTTACAAGGGGGAAATTCGGGGGCGGCGGTATTGAATTTGGTCTGTGCGGATGGTATAATGTATACATACAATCATTCCCGGAGGTGCGTGATGGGAAACTACGTGGTATACTGCGGCATTATGTGCATAATCGGCGTATTGTGCCTGGGGGCCGGATTTATGCTCCGCGAAAGACTGAACCCCAAGGTGGCGGCCATTCTGATCGTCATCGGCCTGGCACTGTCCATGATCTTTATGAACACATTGCTTATTGCACAGCTGCAGAATATGTGAGATAATAAAAAGCAGCCCGCTTGGGCTGGTTCTCATAAGGCTGTTTGATTTATCCCTGCAGGGACCGGCGTCCCCGACGGTCCGTCAAGGCATAATTGCGCCGAAGTAAACAAACAGAAAACCCCGACAGATTTTTGTCTGTCGGGGATGTTTTTATTCTGTTCGATAAACTGCAATTTGGTTATCTTTTTTTATATATTACAAGCTCGGGATTCTCTCCGTTTTCCTCATAAGTACATACAAGTAAAAAGTCCATATTGCCGGCAATACCAAAGCAACGGTTGCTGCCGAATTCGCATTCAAGCTGATTCCCAAGATAGGTGGCATCGTCATCAAGAAGTTTCACTTTTTGTCCGTTAGGAAGCGAGTATTCCATATTGATATAACCACCTATAAGGAAATGGAGCGTTTTGACTTCGGGCATTCCTTCAATATGTAAATCGTTAAATTCTTGGATCATTTGCTCTTTGAATTTTGTGAGATTCTCCTCGCCTCCAAGCTCCGCGTAGCGTTTCCAATAATTGAGCTTTGGAAGATGCTCGTCAAAATAAGCTCTTGCCTGATCGGCAGGCCAATTCTCATTTGACATATGATCCACCAGGAAATCGGTCAGTTCTTCAAGACTTGTATAGCAGAATTTTCCGTCTGCGTAACACCACTTGCAATATTCCTCGTTGAAAAATCCGTCGGGTTCTTTGCTGATATTACCGTCTTCAAGGGGCATACCGCAGCATTGACAAATCAGATTTTGAGGTGAGCCGAGAAGCGTATTGATCGAAACGTCAAACTCCTTTGACAGAAGTTTCAGCGTTTCTGTATTCGGGGTTGTTTCTCCGTTCTCCCAACGGGAAACGGCCTGTCTTGTCACATACATTCTTTCCGCAAGCTCCTCCTGCGAAAGCCCTTTTTTCAATCTGAGTTCACGGATGATATCTTTTGTTTCCATAACATTGCTCCTCTGTAAGTTTGTGATTATATTATACCACGTCTATACAGGTTGACAAGAAACTCTCTGTTGCTCTTTGTTAATCCTGTTATGCCACAAACAACAAATCGGCAGAGAAAACAAGTTCTCTGCCGAAATTTATGTGTCACGGACCGTCAAGGACGCTGCCCCTACATTTGCAGGCTTCCTTGCAAGAAGGGGGCCACAGGGGCTGCTTTATTACCAGCCGCCGCCGGGGTGCGGTCTTCCGCCACCCGGTCCGCCCGGGCCGCCGCCCATACCGCCGAATCCGCCGCGGACACCATAGATGATAGACGTCATCTCGATTTCCGCCAGGGTTTTCTCGGGCGTCACGGGAATGCTCTGAGCAAAGCCGAAATCATCGGTTTCCTCTACCGTACAGGTGACGAGGGCGTACGTTTCCCCTTCCAGAATGCCGGGGGCACTGATTACCACATTGTTGAATGTCTTGGGGGAGGTGAACGCAACGATGGCTGTGCCGCTCTCATCGCAAAGGGCGATGGTGGTACCGGCGGGTTGTGCCGTCGTATTGGTCATAAGAGCACCTTGGGTGGCCTCGCTGACGTTCTGGGCCATGCCGGCCGCACCGCAGACTACCAGCACACCGCCGGTGACGGAGCATTTGCTGTCGTAGTCCAGCGCACCGTTTCCGTTGTTGGTGGGACCGCTGATCAGGGTGATACCGCCGGAGATTTCAATAGTGCCGTTGGCATCAATGCCGTCACCCGAGGCGTTGACGAACAGATATCCGCCGAGGATCTCGATTTTCGCCGTGGAGGTGGAGAAGGGATTTCCGCCGGGGCGTCCGTTCCAGGAGGAATCGCCGTCGTTTCCGCCGGCAGCGTTGATGCCGTCGTCGGATGCCACAACGGAGATGACGCCGCCGGTGATGCGGATATCGGTGGCTTCCAGTCCCTCGTAGCTTTTCGCAATATCGAGGATGCTGCCGGAGATCTCCAGCATCGCATCGGCGTGAATAGCGTCGTCCCCGGTTTTGACGGAAAGCGCACCGCCGTGGAGATACACGTTCCCGCCGGCGTGGATGGCATCATCTGCGGAATCCAGTACGAGGGTGCCGCCGCTTACGAGGATATCCCCGTCGCACTTCAGTCCCTTGGCGCTGGAGGAGTTTGAGGATAACTTCCGGCCGCTGCCGCCGCCGGTTTTGATCGTAAGAGTACCGCCGTCCACCTTCAGGCCAGTGATAGCCTCGAAGCCGTCGTTGCCCGCTTCAACGGATATATTGCCGCCGCTGATCCAGATGTAACCCAGTGCGGAATCCTTATCGTTGGTGGCGCGGAGGCCGTTTTTCTTTGCGTTTACGGTGAGTGTGCCGCCCGCGATCTTCACGCAGTCCTTGCCGTCTATACCGGTAGAAGCGGCATTCACGGTGATGATGCCGCCGGCGATCACCAGATCATCCTTGGACACGATGCCGTGCTTATAATTTCCGTTGACCTGCAAAGTGCCGCTTCCGTTGATCGTGAGATCTTCCTTGGAGAAGATGGCGGCATCCACAGACGAATCGGAGGAGGCGCTGGCGTCGGAGAGGGCGTTGATCGATCCTTCCGCTAACGTGAGGAATGCCTTATCCGCCTGCTGAATATGGAGCGGTGCACCGCTTTTTGCACTCAGCATCAGTCCGTTCAGTACCAGCTGTATCTTGTGATCTTTGGGGGCGTTGACCACGATAGCGCCGTTCTTGCATTCGCCTGCCAGCACATAGGTGCCCTCGGCGGTGATCGTGACGGTAGTGCCGCTCGCCTGAATGCCCTCACCGGTGACGGTGGCGCCGTTGTCCGTGAAGGCGGCTGTGCCCGACACGGTTTCATAGGAGGGATCCATGTCCCGGGAGGACAGGGAATACTCCAGCACCGGCGCGGTGGAGATGCCTGTTTCCGGAGTGGTTTCGACACGGGGAGGCAGGATCACGGGCGGTGTGGTTTCCGCCGGAGGGGTATCGGGAGTGCATCCCGCCACAGACAAAAGCAGTGCCGTCAGGCAGGACAGCACGCAAATAGTGCGTTTCATAATGATTCCTCGGCAATTACGGAAGATTTTCTTCATCATACTATATGTTGCGCTTGATTTCAAGTGAGAAATTGTTAGTATTTCGTAAAATCCGAAAAATTGGAAAAGGGAAATCTGCCGCCGAGCCTTTCCTTTTTCACAAAAATGTATTATAATGGAGGCAGAATCAAAATCCGTCAGGAGGTATCGCTGTGTATAACTGGGATACGTTGGAGGAGCAGTGCAAGGGATGTACCCGCTGTGCGCTGCACAAGGAAAGAACGAACTGTGTATTCGGGACAGGCTCCCGTGAGGCAAAGTTGATGTTCGTGGGGGAAGCGCCCGGCGCGAAAGAGGATGAAACCGGTATCCCCTTCGTAGGCGCTGCCGGAAAGCTTTTGGACAAGTATCTGTGCGCCGTGGGAATCTCCCGGGAGGAGGTCTACATAGCCAATATACTGAAATGCCGTCCGCCGGCCAACCGGGATCCTCTGCCCGAGGAGCAGGACGCCTGCATTGAATACCTGCGGGAGCAGGTGCGGCTGATCCAGCCGAAGGTGATTGTCTGTCTGGGACGGATCTCCGCCATGCGGCTGATCAAGCCCGACTTCAAGATCACGAAAGAGCACGGCGTATTTTTCAGAAAAAACGACTATACCCTGTGCGCTGTATACCATCCGGCCGCGCTTTTGCGGGATCCTCGGAAGAAAGAGGATATGTACACCGACATGAAGAACATCGCCGCCTTTTTGCAACAGGGGGCGCCTGCCGGGGAAAATGAGGACTAAATTGTAAATTTATGTGGAATTTGCGACTTTGTTGCAATTTATCCATTGACATATTGAAATCCTTTGCTATACTATTAGTTAGAGATTTTATGCAGTTGTATTATGATTTCTTATGCAATTGCAAAATGTTTCCAATCAATCTTTATATGGAGAATGAGTATGAAGAAACTTTTATCCGCAATTCTCACGATTTGCCTGGTTCTGTCCTGTGCGGCACCGGCACTCGCTGCCTCCTTCCCCGATCTGGAGGCTCGCCATGCCTGGGCGGTTCCCGCTATCGATTATATGATGAGCAAGGGCATCGTTAACGGCTATGAGGACGACACTTTCCGTCCCGACCGTACCGTTACCCGTGTTGAGTTCATCAAGATGCTCAATATGACCTTCGGTCTGACGGCTACTGCCGCCATTCCCTATACCGACGTACCCGCGGATCAGTGGTACGCTCCTTACGTAAAGCAGGCCGTTGCGCAGGGATATCTTTTGAACTACGGTTCTCTCCTCAATCCCAACGGTGCTCTGAGCCGTCAGGAAGCGGCTGCACTTCTGGTTCGCTATCTGAATCCGGATGAGAGCCTGAAAGCGTCCTCTACCACCTTTACGGACTATTCCTCCGTTAAGGCGGCTTACCGTGACTACGTGCTGCTGGCTGCCGGTATCGGTCTGATCAACGGCTACGAGGATGATACCTTCAAGCCCGATAAGACGCTGAACCGTGCCGAGGCACTGACCATTCTGTACCGCGCTGCCGGTATGATCTGCAACGATAACGTGGTAGAGACCGAAGCAGGTGCCGGTGACAAGAATGCCGTTATTATCAAGAACAACATCACCGTGACCGGTGCGTATCTGCCGGGCCGTGTGATCATTACCGAGGGTGTCAGCGGCGGTACCGTTACTCTCAGCGAGTGCCAGATCGGCGAGTTGATCGTTCGCGGAACTCCCACCGTGATCCTCTCCGGATGTACTGTGGACTCCCTGATCGTGGATTGCTCCAGCAAGGGCAAGACCGCTCCCCTCTCTCTGCTGGCCGGCACCGTTGTGAAGGATATGACCCTTCGCACGCCTGCGGACATCAGCACCGCATCCCGTACTACCCTGACCAAGCTGACCGTAGAATCGGGCGCATCCCGTTCCACCCTCGGCGGCAACGGTACCTTCACCAATGCAGTGATCAACGCAAGCGGATTCGTTTCCGATAAGATGCCTACCAACTATACTCTGGGCCTCGGCATCAGCGCAACCTTTGCTGGCTCCGTATATACCTCCAGCTCCACTCCTTCCGCCAGCGACACCGGCTTTACTGCCCAGCCCAGTCTGTATACGTCTTCTTCCTATACGTATCTGACGCTGACGGCTGCCAAGGCCGGTACGGTACATTATTACTACACCAATAGCGCTACAATTCCTACGGCAGAGCTGTTTGATAACTATTATGCCGTGGCTGCCGTGCGTTCCAACTTTATGGTTTCCGCCAACCGCTCTCTGGATACTCAGATCGGCTCCACCGCCGCTGTGGGAAGCTACTCTCACGTGGTTGTGAAGTTTACGGATACCCTGGGCGTTGACTACCAGCCCGTCGTTCTCAGCAACCAGTCCTCCAGCGGATTTACCGTAGCACCTACCGTATCCACCAACGGCAGCTATCAGTATCTGTCCTTTACGCCTGCCATTGACGGTACGCTGTACTACTTCTACACCAACAGTTCCACTCCTCTGACCGCCTCTTCCTTTGCATCGGCTCTTACCTCCGGTACGGCTATGCATAGGGGTGATATCGACGTGACCACGGGTAAGGCTGTGAGCACCGCGCTTGCCGTTGCCTCCACCGTAAGCAATTACGCCTACGTGGCTGTGATGCTGGAAGACAATATGGCCAAGACGTACCAGCCCGTGCTGATCCCCACCGGCGGTACCGGTGTAAACTCTGCTACCGGATTTACCGATAGCCCTTACTGCAACACCCTGAACAACGGTGTGGCTCTCGGATTTACGCCTACCTATTCCGGTGTGGTTGAGTATTACTTCACCACCGGCTCTACAGTACCTACCACGTCCGAATTTGAGTACTATAAGTCCATCTCCCAGGTAACTCTCACCGGTTCTGTGCAGGTTACCGCCGGTACGGCAAGCTACTCTCCTCTTTTGAATACGGTGAATCCCACTATGTATCCGTATATCGTTATCCGCCTGAAATCCACCAGCGGTACCGCATATACTCCCGTAGTGATCCGTATTAGCACAACCTCCGGCAGCGGTTCCACTACCCCCGGTACCTCCGGCAGCGGCTTTGTTACTATGCCTACCGTTACCTACGCAGCCGGTAAGCTCGTTCTGAACTTCCAGGCAAGCATGAGCGGCACCGTATACTATTATCTGACTACCAGCCCCAATTCCCCCGGCTCCGCCTTCATGGGTAACTACAATTCTTCCACCAGCACAATGGTTTCCACCAAGCTGGGCGGAATTTTCACCGCAACCGGTATGGCACAGTCTCAGCAGACCGTCCTTTCCACCGGCCTCAGTGAAGATTACAATTATATGGCAATTATGCTTCAGTCCGGCAATACCGCGTACACCCCCGTGGTAGTACCCGTACCGGACGTGGAAGCCGTTGTGATTCAGGATACCGGCTTCGTTGTCGGACCGATCTACAATGAATACACAGCATCCAGACATCAGATCGAGTTTGCCACCAGTGTAAAGGGTACCGTATGGTACTACTTCACTGATTCTGCCGATGTTCCTACGACCAAAGCAGTTATCGAGACGGTTCTCTATGGCGGCGACAACATTTATGATCGCGGCAGACAGCCGGCCAATAAGATGACCTCCACGCTGATGCCCTTGAGCGTCGACGGAAATCTCCCCGGATACGTGGTAATGATGTTGGTGGACGAGAATGATAATCATTACAAGCCCATCGTTCTTACTACCAGCGGTATGTACGGTGCGTCTTCCGTTACCAGCGGCTTCGTTGAGAGAGATAATGCACTTTCCGTTACCGTGAACGGAACAACTCCCATTTTGAACTACACCTGCACGGAAACCGGTAAGCTGTATTACTTCTTTACCAACAATGCGTCTTCCATCAATACGATGTGGGACTTCTTCATGGATGGCTTCGGCCGCGGATATCTGGCCACCTCTTCGGACGGTGTAAGAGGCACGATCGACCTCTCCGTCGGTAAGGGCAGTGTAGCGCTTCCCGTAAGCAAGTCCATCTCCTCCTATACGCACGTTGTCATCATGCTGCAGAACAGCGCATATGCGCCCGGTGGATACCGCAAGCCCCTTGTTATCGCATTGAACGCAACTGGCAGCAGCGGTACCTCCTCCGGCTACAGCGGTTTCTCTACCTCTCCGTATCTGTCCGGTACCAGCGTATACTTCACGCCCAAAACCACCGGTACCGTTTATTACGGCTTTACTCAGACCAATGATACCTCTGCACTGTATGCGAACTGGGGTCTGGGAAGCCTCGGTGCTCTTGGCGGCACCATCGGTACGGCAAACGTCTCCGCTTACCTGGCATCCTCCAACTATGGCGGCAGCATGCCCATCTCCTGGGCGGGCTACACCCAGTCCATTGCGATTCCTTCTACCAACCTTATAAACTATAAGTATATGGCAATCTGGACCGTGGACACCTCCGACACTATGTCGAAGATTGAATTCGTTCCGCTGAGCAATACCTCCATCGGCGGCACGACCACATCCGGTACCGGATTCCTGGTGGCTCCTTCTTATAATTCGTACACCCGTCAGCTTTCCTTCACTCCTTCTGCAGCGGGTACGGTAGCGTACGTGTGCTCCGATTCCACCAGCATCACTACCTACGAACAGTTTGTGACCGCATTCAACAATGCTACCGTCAGAAACACGATGACCGTCAGTGCCCTGCAGCCCACCACGATGACCGTTAGCGCATCCCTGAACAAGTACGTGTGGGTAATGCTGATCACTGTAGACGGCAACTACACTCCCGTTCGTATTCAGTTGTACTGATAAGATCTATAAAAACGGCTGCCTTCGGGCAGCCGTTTTGTTTATGCTTGTTTTGTTTATCACAAACAAAAAGGGCTGTCGCATCGAAATGCAACAGCCCCTTTTTTTATCCGATGGCACTGCCGTGTCCGGCAGAGATCTGTCCGTTTACAATGTGGATCACGCCGTAGGAGTGGTTCTGGCTCCTTCCCACCGAGCCGGGATTGAACAGGAATACGTTCTTCTCGGGATCCCAGGGCGAGGAAACGGATCGGCTTTCCGGCACGTGGGTGTGGCCGAATAAGATTCCGTCCACGCCGTGCTTTTGCGCCAAAAGGAGCATCTGTCCGTATCCGGATTTGGCACCGGCCGTGTGGCCGTGGAGGATCAGAAACCGAAGCCCGCCCAACGTGATTACCTCTTCCTCCGGCGCGTCAATGCCGCCGGCCGCAAGACGCAAGGGGGAATCGCAGTTGCCCCGCACGGTATAGGAGAGAATGTCGGGATACTCGCTGAATACGGTGACCGCGTCCAGCACGCCGTCACCGAGAAAGAGCAGCGCATCTGCCTGCCCACCGTGCTGCCGGAGTGCGGTGCGGATATAAGACGGTGATCCGTGGGAATCGGAAAAAACGAGAATTTTCATAAAGATCTCCCTTGCCGTAGGATAAGAATGGCAAAATTTGCTTTGGTGCATATAGTGGAAATAAAGGGGGTGTTTGAGATGAAACTGGATCGAAAGACGATCACCATGCTGTCCGGAATGCCCAACGACCGGCTGTGGAGTACGCTGAAGCTGTTTGCCTCGGGGATGGGGATGGAGCTGTCGGAGCGCAAGCGGCACCGCATCGATTACGATGCGCTTCGCTATACGCTGTCCCGGATTACGGACGAGGATATTTGTCGGGTGAACGAGATCAGCGAAACCTATAAAGATTATTCGCGGGGAGGTATGCGGCGGTGAGTGCAGATATTCCGAACATGTCGGGGGAGGAATTGCAGGGGGCGGTACAGAGTATCCTGTCCAACCCCGCCTTTTCCCAGATTCTGGGCCAGTTGCAGGGAAAGAGCGGCGGGGAGGAAGCGCCGGCACCTGCTGTGCCTGCCATTACCCCGGAGATGATGCAGAAGCTGCCGCAGATGATGTCCGCCCTGGCGCCGCTGGTGGGCGGCAAAGGGGAGGAAAAATCCTCCGGCGGCAAGAAAGAACCGAATGAAGGAGAAAAGCGCAAGCGGCTTCTATCGGCCCTGCGGCCTTATCTGAGCGATAATCGCCGTGAGGCGTTGGATCAGGTCCTGAAGGTGACGGAGATGACGGATCTTCTCGGCACCTTGGGGGATATGAAGGGGAAATCCTAATGTACAGCCGGAGCCGAATGGGGGGCGGGGAAGAGCGGTATACGGAGAATCTTCCCCCCGTGTACAACGGAAACCGTTTTTCGTATGCGAGACGGGAGCACTCAAGCGATTCGTTTTCGATCACTCCGCCACCGCAGGAACCTATCGTGATCGGGGCGGAGGAAATCCGGGACGAAGATGGCCCGTGCGAGGATGTGATCGGGGAAGATAAGGAATGCGCAACTCCGCCGTCCTCGCCGACAGGCGGAATCCTATCGGGAATCGGACAGGAGGAAATCATTCTGCTGGCACTACTGCTTCTCCTCAGTGCCGAGCACGAGCGTTCGATGGACGTTATCGTAATTCTGCTCCTTCTCATCGGTATCCATTAAGCCGAAGAGGCGGCAGATAGCGCGGAGCGTATTTTCCAGATGGGAATCGGCCGACAGCGGTGCCTTGAAATCCGTCTGTGCGGGATGGGCGGGCATATACAGCTGAAGTGTCAGCGTTCCGCTGTCTTCCTCGCCGAATATATGGATTTCGTATCCGCAATAACCGCATAGGTACTCCGCCATTGTCAAGTACATTTCCTTGTCAGGCGCACACACAACCAGTGCCTGCACGTCCGTGGTGTGATGGAGGATGGGGCAGAGTCGGCGGCACCCCGTGCGGATGTAAATACTCCGATCCTCTCCCTCTTCGTTTAGGGAAACGGCGGCGGTGTGGGTGTCGGACAGATCGCTGAGGGCACTGAGCAGAGCGGACAGTATGAGATACAGGCATTCCGGATCCAGGGGCGTGTACAGCTCGGCCTTGTAAGGCGGGAGGGAGATATCCAGATGGATGGAGAGCGCCGCGGAATAGTGCTGCAGTGCCTGCAGATATTCCTCCACCAGCCGATGGAGGCTGTAAAGCCGCTTTCCACCCGTATAGACTGTGTCGGGATAAAAGCATTGGATAGTCATCATAGTTACGGTCAGCATTTCCTCCACCGTGTCCGGCGTGACGACGAGAGCATCGGGGGAAGAGATAGCCTGTCGGCATTCCTCCCGCAGGGTGCTCAGCGCACCTCTCAGCAGCAATCCGTACCGACGGGGACCGCGCTCCAGCGCGGCGGCGAAGGCAAGATATTCCCGCCGTGTGCGGAACAGCACCGCAATGGCATTGCATTGGTGGAAAGTATAGGTGTATTCCACGTAGGCCAAGCGGAAGCCGCCGACGGACCTTATCTCGTACAACGCCGCGTTCTGCGGGGTGTCCAGCGGTGCGTAGCGGGTTAGCGGAGATCCGTGGAAGGCGGCTTCGTGCCGAAGCCGTTCTCCGGCACCGTAGGTGAGATCGAGAATATCCCCGGGCTTCAGACCTGCCATCCGGGCGGCGGGATTGGCGTACAGAATCCGCATGGCTCCGTCAATCCGCACGGCGGGAGAGAATACGATCTGTTCCTGCGGGACGGGATTCACGTTGGGATTTGCGATGATTTTCATAATACGATCCTTTTGTAAAGGGCTGTCCTGGCGATACGTTCACGCCGGGACAGCCCGATATGTTTTTAATCCGATACGGACTGCAGGGATACGTATCCCTCATTCCGCAAAGCGGATTCGGTGGCGGCACGGGTAGATGCCTCTCCGCGGATCAGGATCCGCATGGAGAAGTAGCCGATGCTTCCCCGATGGAGGAAGGCGTTTTGCACCGCGTCTTCCGTGCCGGTGATGCTTGCCGGATCCAGCGCCATAAAGTCCGATGCCTCCGCGATTATCTCCAGAGCGGGTGCAAAGGATCCGCTTTCCAGTGCCTCGGCGGTGACGCCGAAGCCGATCCGGATACCGGGCGTGGACTCCCGGATGCTGCCGGGAATTTCTGCCAGGGCAACGGCAGATTCCTCACCGGTAATGCCGGTGATCAGCATTTCCGTGAATCCCATTCCGGACAGATTCTGTGCCAGGGCACAGGCGTTGGCCAGGGACGTGTCCACGTCCTCGGTAACTACCTCGCGGACGGAGATCACGGCACAGCTCTGAATGCCCCGCAACGAAGCGCCGGAGGCAACGCGGCGCAGGGAAGCCGTTTCGGCATCCGTGCAGTGTAAGCGGACGGGGAGGGAAATGCCGGTGTATACGTCTGTCAGCGTATCCAGATCCTCTGCTTTGGTTACGGAGGGATCTACGGCCGCGTAGGTCAGGGATACGGTGATCTTCGGGTTGTGCAGAAGAAGCTCTGAGGGGGAGCGGGCCGTATTGTCCTGCTCAGGAAAGGAGAATACGTGCAGAGCCAGAAAGGGCTCTGCGGCATCCAGCCGGTCCTTGAGAAGATTACCCAGCATCAAAGTCGCGGTTACGATAAAAACAACCAGGATAAGGGGGATCAGGATCCGTTTCCATTTTTGTTTTCGGCGTTCGCCGAAATACCGTGAAGAAGGCGATCGTTTCATCATGGCACCTTACTTATCAAAATCGTCGCGGATGGTCAGCAGCGTGTAATCGTACAGAGGGGCCCGCGGCACGGGGGTAAGGGATTCGGCCTTCCGTTCCAGCATCAAACTGAAGCAGGCGTCCCGGTAGTCGTCACACAGCTCCGCCCGGTTTTTCTCAATATAGGCGGGATCCTTTTCACAGCGGAGAAGAATGCTGTAGCCGGCGGGGGTCTTGATTACGTTGCTGATCTCACCCACGTCCAGAGAAAAGGCCGCATCCTCGAATTCCTTATAGCGCACACCGCGGCAGATGTAGTAGCCGTCCGTGTTTTGGAACATATACAGATCCTCGCCGTACTTGCCTACCAGAGTATCGAAATCCTCACCGGCCACGGCACGGGCCTGGATATCCTCGGCTTTCTTGCGGTTTGCTTCGGGATCCTCACCGGGATCGTTCTGGATCAAAATCTGCTTTACGCGGATAAAGGTATCATCCTCCAACAGAGGATACAGTTTTTCGTCCTCCGCTTCAATGTCGCCGGATTTCAAAACGGCGTAGTACAGCTCCTGCTGGCATACGCTGACGGTGGTGAAGAACCGGTATACGCTGTCGTTCAGATAGCTTTCCCGCAGGGCAGCCGCATAGGCCTCCTCGCTTGCGTACTGTGCCACGTAGCCGGACATCAGGGTTTCCACCAGCTCGTCAATGGCACCGCTTGCGGTGTCCACGCCGTATTCCCGGCAGAGGGACAAGGTGGCGTACTGGGAGCACAGCGTGTCAAAGCACTGCTCGAAAATCTCATTCTGGGCAAGGGCAGCGGTTTCCATGTTCCAGTAATCCGCATCGCCGCCCGCATAGGTATCCATGTAGTTGCACACAAGATAGCGGAATTGCTCGTAGGGAACCTCAAAGCCGTCGATGGACAAAACGGTCTGCCGCTCCGCTTTGGTGCTCTTTTTGATATCGCCGCAGGCGGAAAGAGTCAGGAGCATGCATACAGTCAGGCCGGCGGCACAGCCGCGGCGCAGTATATTTTTCAAAGACATAACAAGCCTCACGGAGTGTATGTAGTATAATTATCTACATTATAGCAAAGCATTATGAACATACGGTGAACGGAGAAGAAAAAAGGCGGATAATCCTATTGCGTTGCCGGTGGGTGTGTGATATAATGTACACATCATAAGGATAACATTGGATACAGTGAGGTGCACTATGTTTGATTCCAACCGTTCGACCGATCTGAAGAGCATCATCAAGGAGATGAAGCTGGAGGTGGACTACATGCCCCGTCCCGCGGAGGAGATTCAGATTCACCTGGCGGACGTGGGACGTCCCGGCCTGCCTCTTATGGGATATTTCGAGCACTTTGAGCCTGAACGTATCCAGATCATCGGCAACGCGGAGTATGCCTTTCTGGAGCAGAAATCCGCACAGAATGAAACGGAGTGCATAACGGCGCTTCTGTCTCACCATCCCGTGGCCATCGTATTTACCCACGGAAATATGCCCACTCCTCATTTTCTGGAGTTGGCGGAGTATTTTGAGGTGCCTGTTCTTCACACCGGTGAGTCCTCCGGTAACTTTATGGCACAGACCATCGCCTACCTGACCCTGACACTGGCTCCCTGCATTACCCGGCACGGCGTGCTGGTGGAGGTGTACGGTGAGGGCGTTCTGATGCTGGGCGACAGCGGTGTGGGTAAGAGCGAAACCGCCATTGAACTGATCAAGCGCGGTCACCGTCTGATCGCCGACGACGCGGTGGAATTGCGCCGCGTATCCGCCAAGACCATCGTGGGCTCCGCACCCGAGATCATCCGCCACTATATTGAATTGCGCGGTATCGGCATCGTGGACGTGCGCCGTTTGTTCGGTATGGGTGCCGTCAAGGATTCCGAGCGGATCGATATGATCATCAATCTGGAAAACTGGGTACAGGGCAAAATGTATGACCGCCTGGGCCTGGAGGCAGAATATACAGACATTATGGGAATCAGCATTCCCACTACCACCATTCCGGTCCGTCCGGGACGAAATCTGGCCATTATTATTGAGATCGCTGCTATGAACAACCGCCAGAAGCGGATGGGCTACAACACGGCGGAGGAATTCAACAAGAAACTGATGGGCAATATGGGCTTGAGCGAGGACAATCGCTGATCCCTTTGCAATAGATAATAAATAACAGAGTAGGCGTACGCGCGTAAAGTGCCATGGGACGGGGAGTTGCCCACAGGACGAAGATCAAAATCGCGGTGCGTATGCCGCATCCCGCTGTTGCATAAGAGATTATATCTCCGACTGCAATAACGAACTCAGGCATTCGGAGGTACAATTATGCCAAAAAATGAAAAACGCAACCACAAAACCGCCCTTATCACCCTGTTCGCCATGCTGACGGCGATCTCCGTGGTGGTGGGGATCCTGTGCAAGAATCTGTTTACCGTGGCCGTCTATTATCGGTTTACTCTGGAGAATATCGGCATCATTTTTGCCGGCATCTTCTTCGGACCGGGGGCGGGCGCTCTCGTGGGTATTGCCGTGGATGGGATCAGCTGTCTTCTCTCCACCAATCCCGCCGTCAATCCGGTGATTATGCTGGGGGCCTTGACGGTAGGCGTGTCCTCGGGCGTCGTAGCCAGGTATATCGTGCGTGAGCGGGGCCTTAAGCAGTATATTGCCGCCGCGGCCACTGCCCATCTGCTGGGACAGGTGCTCATCAAATCCATCGGCAAAATGATCTATTTCGGCATGCCCTGGTTCGGCATCTTCATCGGCCTGGCGTGCAGCGCCCTGGCCTGTGCCGCCGAGGTGGCCATCATTCGCACGTTGACAAAGAATACCGAGATCCGGAAGTTTTTGTTCAGTCTCACCGGTGAGAAATAAATCGGAGTCCATCAATATGACCTACAAAGAAGCATTGGAATATATTCATTCCGTAACGTGGATGGGAAGCCGCCCCGGGTTGTCCCGTATTACGGAACTGTGTGAAAAAATGAACAACCCCCAAAATTCCCTCCGTTTCGTCCACGTGGCGGGCACCAACGGAAAGGGTTCCTTCTGCTGCATGCTGTCCGAGATTCTTTCGGCGGCGGGATATCGGGTGGGCCTTTTCACCTCTCCCTTTATCAAGGAATTTAACGAACGCATCCGCATAAACGGCGAAAACATCGCCGATGAGGATTTGGCGGAGGTAACCGAATACGTGCGCGGCTTCGCCGATACCATGGCGGATCTGCCAACGGAGTTTGAGTTGATCACCGCCATCGCCCTGGAATACTTCCGCCGACAGAATTGCGATATCGTCGTGCTGGAGGTGGGCATGGGCGGACGGCTGGATTCCACCAACGTGATCCGTACGCCGGTTCTGTCCGTGATTACGGAGATCTCTTTGGATCACACCGGAATGCTGGGCGATACGGTGGAGGCCATCGCCGCCGAGAAGGCGGGAATCATTAAAGCGGGTGTTCCCGTGATGTTTTCGGGAACGGACGAGCGTGCCCGTGCCGTTGTTGCCGATACGGCTGAGAAGATGGGATGCGCCATCACCTATCCTATGTACGACACGCTTTGCGTGGAGCAGTCTTCCGTGGACGGAAGCATCTTTTCCTACGGCGGGAAATCGGGATATACAATCTCCCTCGCCGGTCTGTATCAGCCCCGCAACGCGGCGGCGGTCATCTGTGCCGTTACGGCTTTGCGGCAGGAGGGATACAGTATTTCTGAGGACGCACTCCGTGCAGGACTTGCCTGTGCCCGTTGGAGTGCCCGGTTTGAATTGCTCAGACGGGATCCCGTCATCATTTACGACGGAGGACACAATCCCGGCGGCGTGACGGTATCCTTTGCCAGCGTGGCACAGTATTTCCCCGGCGTAAAGTGCACCGCGCTGTCGGGCATCATGGCGGATAAGGATTACGCCGAAACGGTGGAGATTTCCGCACCTCATATTGCCCGCGTCTTCACGGTAACGCCGGAGGTTCCCCGTGCTTTGAGCGGGACGGCCTATGCCGAAGCCTACCGCGCCTGCGGTGTGGATGCAATCCCCTGCGAGAGCATCGGGTCCGGCGTGGCCGCTGCCATTGCGGATGCACGGCGGGAGGGAAGACCGCTGATTATCTTTGGCTCCCTTTATATGTACGCGGATATTGTGTCCGCGGTGGACAAGGTATTGCCTGAAAAATAAAAGCAACAGCCGCATCGACCGATGCGGCTGTTTTTTCAGTAGTCCAACCCCGTCCACTCGGATAAAATCTCCAGGATACGGAAGCGGATTTTGTATTTGGGACTGCTTTCGTTTTTGATCAGACGGTACTGCTCCGGCGAAAATCCCGCAGCGATGAACTCCTCGTACATTTCTTCCTCGGTGGCACGGGAAGTGCACAGACGGGGAAACAGCACGCACCACCAGTTTTTGCCCTCTCCCTCTCCGATGAGGATGCGGAGGGAGGTGTACTCCCCGGCGGGCAGGGAATAGTTCTCATACTGCCTTACCGGGTATTTCTCCCGTCCCAATTCCACCCGCACGGCATATTTGTTCCCCAGCGACTCCTCTGCCCGCTTCCGGATGTCCTCGAGATGATCGCCGACGGCAGACAGCGCGCTGTCGTAACTTCCGCTTTGTGCCAGACTATCCTCCAGATAGGCAAGCACCGCATCCCGTACCAGCAGCTTTTCTGCCTGATCCTCCTCGGAATCCGAGTTGGCCAGCACGTGCAGACGGATCGTTTGGCTGTAGATCTCCTCCTCCCCGTGTACGGGCAGGCAGGTGAGAAGGGTATAGGCACTCAAAAAGGCGGCGCACAAGGCGGCGATGCATTTCATAAAAACAACCTCCGTTTCTCGGATAGAACATAGTTCCCCGAAAAGACGGAGGTTATACGTATTATCTGAAAATAAAGGGGATTACGGTGCCGATGTACATTTCTTCCGCTGCCAGCGCGCCGATGATGCCGATAAAGCCCACCAGGAGCACGAAGTAGAGAACCCACGCGATCAGTGTTATAATCAGATATGCCCGGCTGAAATTCCGGCGGTTCACGTTCACCCCGGAGGAGAAGGACCAGATCAGAAGAAGGATGATATTGACCAGGGGGATGCAGGATACCAGGAACATAAGAAGATAATCTGACATCTTCAGGGGAGAGGTGTCCTCTGCCGGTGCCTGCGGCTGAGGGGGAAGGGTGTAAGCTGTGCCGGCGTTGAAATTGTAGCCGCATTCACCGCAGAAGGCGGCCTGTGCGTCAACATCATTGCCGCAAACGGGGCAGCGCTTGGTAGCAGGAGCCTCGGGAGTCTGCTGTGGGATGTTTTCGTTCATGTTTGGCTCGTTGTTCATGGTTTCGCTCCTTATGTAAGAATTGGTTGTGTTACTATCATAGCATATTTTGTCGGGATTTGCAACAGGAAATAGGGGACGGCCCCCTCCTCTCCTATTTTGGTAAATATATTGACATATCTCGAAAAACTATGCTATAATAACTAAGTATTGGTG
>JBGVKV010000064.1:0-13808 GCA_045123975.1 Eubacteriales bacterium
TGGAAAACAACGGGCGTGCGCTGAACGAAACGGTTTTCTGGGAGGATTTCTCCCGCTTCTACGGAGAGAAGGCACGGAACGATCTGCCCCTGTTTGATGAATTTTATCGGGATTATTTCGTGGCTCTGAAAAGCATTACCTCCTGCAATCCCCGGATGCGGGAAGTGATCGATCGGGTAAAATCCGCCGGATGCACCGCAGTTGTAGCCACCAATCCCGTATTCCCTGCAACGGCCACCGAACAGCGGATTCGCTGGGCGGGACTGACGACGGAGGATTTCCGTCTCATCACCACCTATGAAAACTCCCGTTTCAGCAAGCCCAATCCCCGATACTATGAGGATCTCCTCACTCAGTTGGGCGCAGCCCCCGAGGAGTGCCTGATGATCGGCAACGACACCCTGGACGACATGATCGCCGAGAGTTTGGGAATCCATGTATTCCTTTTGACGGACTGTCTGGTCAATCGGCAAAACAAGGATATAGACGCCTATCCCCACGGAGACGTAAGTCGTTTGATGGAATATTTGGATGAAATGCTATAAAAAAACGGCAAGGACCAAAGTCCTTGCCGTTTTTGTTTTATGAAGTAATCAGCCCACGTCGGGAGCAAACTCAAAGGTAACCTCGTAAGGATCCTTTGCCATGGTGGATGCCTTCAGGGAGATAACCAGGGTGTTGTCTGCAATCAGCTTACCCTCAGTTACGTTGCCCTCGCTATCGGTGAAGGTGAAGGTATTGCCGTTCAGCGCGTAAGTACCAACAGCGGATACACCTTCCTGATAAGCGCCGCCCATTTCAAAGGAAACGCTGTAAGCGAAGGTGCCATCCTCCAGGACGGTAGCCACGTAGTTATACACAACGGTGCCGGCCATAGCGCTTACCTTCTCATAGGAAGCCATGTAAATGCCGGGGGCAATGGTGTACACCTGAGAGTTATCCGTAGCGGCGGAGGTATCCTCGGCAGCATCCGTATCGGCGGGAATCTCACCGGCATAGGTGAAGATGATGTCGCCAACCATGCTGAGTTTGATCTGGGCCGTGCCGTAGGGGAAATCGGCGGTCATCTTCAAGGTGCCGTCTGCCTGTACCACGAAGGTGCAAACTCTCTCATCTGCATAATTCAGGGTGTAGCAGTCGTCGGTCAGTGCATAGGTACCGGTACCCTTCTCGGTGCCCTCCGCATCGGTGAGCAGGAAGGTGGCGTCTGCCTTGAGAGTCAGAACGAAGTTCCAGGTCATGTTCATGCCTTCCGCTGCATAGGAGGAGGTTGCGGTGTACACACCGGCCTTCAATTCGCCCTCATTCTTGGCGGGTACGGCGGGGGTATCACCGGAATCAACGGGAGTGCTGTCGGAAGTATCCGGGGTGTCCGGAGTGTCGGGGGTGTCGTTAGTGCAAGCCGCGAAAGAAAGAACAACGGCCAGCATCAAAAGTACGGAAAGAATGCGTTTCATAATGGGATCTCCTTACATTAAGTATTGTATTTGCTCCAAAGGCTCTCGAAGAGCTCTTTGGATTTTATCTCCATAGTATTATCGGCGGTACGCCGCAGATAGATGGACAAAGCGATCTTCTCGTCCTCGCCTACGATGGCGATGCTGAGGCTTTCCTTGCCGCCGCACAGAACCTCACGAACCAGGAACACGGCGTAGAAGGAACCGCTCATCAGCAGTGAAGTCAGGGACATAGTATCGCTGTCCTGCTTGAGAATCTTCATACCCATACGGTCCAGCGCCTTCGGCAAGGCAGTCGTAAGCTGTACCACCACGCTGCCTGTATCCAGATGCAGCATCACCTCGGGCAATTCCGTAAGCGCCTCGTAGACAGTGCCGAAATCGGCCACGGGAACGGAAACCGCCGTGGGCATTGCATCCAGCAGCTGCCAATCGGTGATTTTGAGTTCCTCCGTCACGGTGCGAAGGTGAGCATCGGGGTGGGCGGCGTAATATTCCGCTACCCGCTCACGGAGGCTTCCCTTCACGTGAGGATTGACGGGGTGCAGGTGATTCTTCTTCATATCCTCCTGCATCACTCGGATACAGTACGGAACGGTATAGTACTTTGCGTGGGACGCAATGCATTCGCGACAGTTGCCAAAATTAGGGCACTGGGGCTTGCAGGGACAAGACAGATTTACATTGTTGTTTTCCATCGTCTTATTCTCCTTTTCCAATCAAGTGACAGCGAGCCACGTGATCCTCACCGACAGACACAGCCTGCGGCAAAGGACTCGTGCAGCACGTCTCACATGCGCTGGGGCAGCGGTTGGCAAAGCGGCAGATATCCGGCGGATTGATAGGGCTGCGGGCCTCGCCGGAGAGGATGATCCGCTCTCTGTCACCGGACGGATTGACCTCCAGAATAGCGGACATCAACGCCTTGGTGTACGGTGTTTGGGGATTGTCGAAAATCGCATCCGTGGCACCGCTCTCCATCACCTCACCCAAATACATTACGGACATATGCTCCGTGATATGCTTGATCAGGGACAGATTGTGGGAAATGAACAGATAGGTCAGTCCAAATTCCTCCCGCAAATCAAGAAGCAGATTGCAGATCTGGGAATGGACGGACACATCCAAAGCCGAGGTGGGCTCGTCACAGATGATCAGCTCCGCATTGGCGATCAGAGCACGGGCAATGGCGATTCTCTGGCGCTGTCCGCCAGAGAATTCAAATACGTACCGATCCAGATCGCGCAGGGACAAACCAACCTTTTCCACCAGAGCGGCTGCCCGCTCTCTCAGGACGCGCTCATCCCGTTCACCGGCGATGTACAAGGGCTCGGAGATGATCTGCCACACCGTAAAGCGGGTGTTCAATGAAGAATAGGGATCCTGGAACACGGTCTGCATATGACGGCGAACGTCACGCCACTCGGAGGCCTTGCTCTTTGCCGTCATGGTATGACCGAAGCATTCAAAGGAGCCGGAGGTAATGGGCACGAAGCCCAGGAGCGCATTGGCCAAGGTGGATTTTCCGCATCCGGACTCGCCTACCAGGCCGTAGATCTCGCCGCGGCGGATCTCCAAATTGACATTCTGCACGGCGGACAGCCGATCCGGCTTGCCGAACAGGTTTCTCTTAATCTTAAAGTCGACGGTCAGGTCGTTGGTTTTCAGAATTATTTCTCCCATAATTCCTCCACCTCATAATAGCAACGAATTTTTCTGCCGTTTCCCCGGTCGAACAGCGGGGGATGCTTGGTCTTACACAAATCGGTGCAGTAAGCACAACGATTGGAGAAGTAGCAGCCCTGGGGCTTGTTCATCGGATGGGGCACGTTATGGGGGATCTGTACGAACCGATCCACCTTCTCCTCCATACCGGGAATCGTATCAATGAGCGCCTTGGTATAAGGATGCTGGGGATTTGAGAGGATCTCGTCCACGCTTCCCTCCTCCACGATCTTACCGCAGTACATAACGTACACCCGGTCGGCCATCTCACGGACAACACCCAGATCGTGGGTGATCATAAGCAGGGACATCTTCTCTTTCTCACACCGCTCGGAGATCAGATTCAGAATCTGCGCCTGAATGGTTACGTCCAGAGCCGTGGTGGGCTCGTCGGCAATCAAAAGGCGGGGAGAAAGAGACGTCGCCATAGCGATCAGGATTCTCTGCTTCAAGCCGCCGGAAAGCTCATGGGGATACTGATTCGCCCGCATTTCCGGGTCGGGAATGCCTACCTTCTTCATCATCTCGATGGAGCGGCGGCGGGCCTCCTTGGGCTTCATATGCATATGGTAGATGAACACCTCATCCAGCTGTTCACCGATGGTCATAACCGGGTTCAGGAAGGTGGAGGGATCCTGGAAGATCATCGCCATCTCCTCCGCCCGGAGGGCCAGCATCTCATTTTCGGTCTTTGCCAAAATGTTGTGAACAGTGCCGTCATGGGACACAAAGTCAAATTTGTCTGCGGTAATATAGGCGGGCGGCGTGGTGTGCAGTTTCATGCAGGAAAGGCCTGTCACGCTTTTTCCGCATCCGGATTCGCCCACGATGGCCACACGCTCTCCCTCACCCACGGTGATATCCACGCCTTCCACGGCACGGACAAAGTCTTCGCCTACGCGGAACAGGATCTTCAGATTCTTAATTTCGAGTACATTCATAAGATCTGCCTCCTGTCACGTATTCCTGCTTCAAGGACATAGCCTCCTCGGCGGTGATGTCCGTCACCTCCGCAAAGACAGCCGCGGCGGCTTTCTCCGGGGCAACGCCCTGCCGCTTTACGTCCTTCTTGCGTTTCATTTTGGGATTCATAATCTCTTCCAGCGCATAGCCGATCTGCATAAACCCGAAAACGGTAATGAAGATAGCCACACCGGGAGCGAGAACCCAGGCCCACAAGCCAGAGGTGAAGGCGCTCTCCTGCGCCGCAACCAGAATTTTACCCCAGCTCATCACCGACGGATCACCGAGGCCGATGAAGCTGAGTCCCGCTTCCGCGATCATAAATCCTGCGCAGGAAAGGGCGCAGTTCATAATGAGCAGATGGGAAACGGAAGGCATAATGTGCCGGAACATAATATAGGTTTTGGAGCCACCCGACAGTTCCGCCGCACGGATATAGTTCATATTCATGATGGACAGAACCTGGGCACGGACCATTCTCGCCGTACCGCACCAGCCAATGAGGGTGAAGATGGCAATCATCATCAGATAACTGGAGGAGAGATTGCTCATAATCATCATAAGCGGCGTAGTGGGGATAACGAGAAGCACGTTGATCAGATTGAGAATCACAGCGGCGCTGACCTTGCCGAAGTAGGCGGAAACGATACCGAGGGTGGCACCGAGCAGTGTCACGCAAAGGCCCGTGGTCACGCCGATAATCAAGGAAATCCGTGCGCCGTAGAGAATCTGGGTCAGAATATCGATGCCGTTTTTATCCGTACCGAGCAAATGCTCCATGGACGGCTTGGCAAGGCCGCCGGCGATATCGTAGTCGTCCAGTTCATAGGGAGTCAAATAGGGGGCGAACACTGCAGCCAGCACCACGATTCCCACCAGAATCACGCCGATTCTTCCCTTGGGATGGGTGATGATCTTCCACACAAAACGTCCTGCAGACCGGAGTGCGGACAGGATATAACGCAAAATCTTCTTCATCGTTATACCTCCTTCACTCTGGGGTCAAACTTGTGGTACACCAGATCCGTAATGAAGTTACAAACCACGGTGATTACGGCGAACAGAAGAAGGATCGCCTGGGAAAGCAGATAGTCGCCGTTGTTGCATGCGTCCAGCAGCAGCTGTCCCATACCCGGCCAGGAGAAGATCTTTTCCATCAGCACGCTTCCGCCCATCAGACCGGCCATGGACATACCCACGTTGGTGATCAGAGGAAGGAGCGCGTTGCGGAAGGTGTGCTTATACAACACCACCTGGGGGGGCAAGCCCTTGGCCCGGGCGGTCAATATGTAATCCTCACCCGTTACGGCGATCATGCTGTTACGCACCAGAAGACCGTAGGAGATCACGCCGGAGAAGACGGAGATCATCACGGGCAGTGCCGCGTGATAAGCCACGTCAAAGATGTCCGCCAGGGGAACCGACGCGAAGAGCGCCGCTGTCAGGGATACCGGTACGCCGATAAAGATACACAGATTCTTCTTTGTGAGCAGCTTCAGAATGATAGAGAGAACCACGCCGGATGCAAGCACGATAAGGAACAAGGTGCCGCTCATACTCAGCGTATATCCCGCCGTCATCGCGCCGCGATAGGGGAAGATCTTATAGGTAAACGCGAACAGCATCACGGAAACCAGTGCCAGCCAGAAGGAGGGTATGGCTGTGGTTACGCCGGACAGCCACAGAAGCACCTTGTCCGCCGTATGCTCACGCCGTTTACCGGCGATGGCACCGAAGAGGATACCGAACGTGATGGAGATCAGCATAGAGGATACGGTCAGCACCATGGACCAGGGAATGCGGCTGAACATAACCTTCCACACGGAGTCCTTGTAGTAATGGGATTCACCGAAATCCAGGGTAAACACCCGTCCGAGATACTTCAGATACTGCACGATCAGAGGATCGTTGAAGCCGTTGGCCTCGCGGATCTGCTCACGGAGTGCCAGAGCATCCTCCGGCACGCCTGCGTAATAGGGCTGAGCGGGGTCACTAAAGATCATTCTCGGCAGGAAGAAGTTCAGTGTTATGATGATGAAAAGCACGAACAGTGAACTTAACACCTTTTTCAGGTAGTAGCCTTTCATACTCTTTCCTCCGATGGATTTTACTTAACTTTATTCTGTCACTTCACTGAGGAAGCGGATGGAGTAGCTGTTCCAGATGGAGGAGCCTTCCATCTCGATCCATCCCTTCCACTTCTTATCTGCATAGAAGGTAATGGTATTTTCGGAAAACAGGGGAATTTCGATAGCCAGATCCGCCACATATGCCTGTACCTGACGGCAAAGCGCATACTGCTCCTCCGTATTGGAGGCCAGCTCCATATCGGAGATCATCTGAATGAGCTTCTCATCCCGGATACCCGAATAGTTGAACAGACGAACGGAGTCACTGCCGGGATACACGCTGTAGCGTGCACTGTACATCAGCAGTTTATCTGCGGTAAAGGATACGCTGTTGATAATCATATCAAAGTCCGCGTGGTTATTCTGCTTGATATCCTCAGCATAGGTAGAGGTTGCCTGATCGTATTCCAAAGTAATACCGATCTGCGCAAGCTGGGTAGCCAGCGCCTTAACGGTCACTTCCTTATCGGGAGTAGCAAACACCCGCAAAGTGATGCCGCGGCTGCCGTTTGCATCCATCTTATAGGACGTGGTATCCAAGAGTGCGTTGGCGGCGGCCACGTCGGTCTTATGGTAGACGTAGTTGCCGTTTTCGTCCACATAGGCGTTATCGTAATAATCCTGTACCAGGCAGTCACCCACCGGCACGCCCATGCCGTGAAGCACGTCGTCAATCAGCTTCTGCTGATCGATGCAGAGGGAGATCGCACGGCGGATCTCGTAGGAGTATCCGTTGAAGCCGCCCTCCTTGAATGCGCCGTAGGGGCCCACGTTGAACAGCAAAGTGCTGACAAACGCATTATTTACAGCAGAGATTTTGATATCGCTGTAATCGGCGTTGGAGGAAACGGCATACGCCTTGGAGGAGTTCACCGTATCCATCATCAGATCGATACTGCCCTCTCGCATAGCGTTGATAAGAACGTCCTCGTTGCTCATCAGGATCACGGAGATGTTCTTGATGGGCTCGCCGGCGAACATATCCTTCAGAAGATCCGCATCGTAATCCTCACGGAGAGTCACCGTAATGGTGCTGTCCTCGATGTAGTCACCCTCGGCGATGTAGTACGCGCCGGTACCTACAGGATTGAGATTCTTCTCCTTGGAAGGATTGCGGACGGTCTGCCAGATGTGCTTGGGCAGGATAACGATGGAGTTGCAAACGGACTTCATGGAGGTGTAATTGTTGCTGGCGAGAATGAACTCAAAGTCGCCGTCCACCACGTTGCTCTCATGGTAGTCCGTCAGGAAGTACGCCTGGCTTCCGAGAGCACCGGCATGCTTGATGATGTAATCGAAGGTAAACTTGATATCCTCGGCGGTGAAAGGAGTGCCGTCGCTCCAGGTGTAATCCTCGATTACGTCGAAGCGGAAACGCATCCAGTTTTTGTTGGGAACGGTGATCAACGCACGGGCCAGGAACTCATCCTCGGTCTCCGTGATGGCAATACCGTTCTCATCAAAGCCGAAGCGAATGGATTCACGCTCGCACTGAGCCTTCCACTGCTCCTCGGTGGGATCGAAGTACTCATATCCGTACACACTTCCCTCTTTCTTGGGAAGGGCTCCCTCATACGCCAACAGGCCATCCGTAAAGCCCAGGGGATTTACAGATGTGTCAATGGGGGTATATACCGATCCGTCGAGGAACGTATACGTTTCGCCGGGCACATAGTCTGCCGGCGGGGCATCTCCACCCAGGAGTGTGTTATAGAACAAACTCACAAAAAAGGTGGAAGAAGATGCCGTTGAGAAATAGGGGTTCAGATTCTTCGGCAGAGCGGTGGTTCCGATCCGCAGAGAATCCGCATATTTATCCTGGCGGACGGTGCAGGAAGCCAATGCGGCTCCCAGCATCGTCAAAACCAAAATCGCACACAGTATTCTTCTTGTCATAATCAGTACGGAATCTGGGTGCCGAAGCCGGCCTTGGTCGCGGAATTGTCGAAGATTTCCTCGATTACGAACTTATAGGCGGGACGGGTTACCCAGCGCTCGATGTTGGGAGCGTGGTATACGTCATGCTGCGCGTTGATGAACTGCTGGATCAGAGGCAGATCATAGGGAGACATGGAGCCCAGCTCGTTGTGCTCACCTACGATTTCCATCTTACCGCGTACTTCGTAGGAAATAACCGGCGGCTGATAGAACATCAGGGTTGCTTCGGGATTTGCCTGGTAGTTGGCCCAGCTGTGCTTGAACGCCATTTCTACACTGTAGATGTGACCGAAGTCAACGGTCTTCTCTGCCTCCTCGGAGTACAGCCACTTCATCAGCAGCTGCAGACCGCGGGTGCTGTAGGTCTTATCTTCGGGATCGAAGCTCTTGATGTGCTCGATGTACGCTTCCAGAGCAGCCTCCAGATACTCTTCCTTGGGAATGAAGCCGATGCCCTTAACGGAGCCGTTCAGGCCGGCAGGGCCATTGCTGATGAATACGGGATCGTGAGAAGTAAAGGACAAAAAGATCTTCTCGGGGGACATCATAGTGCCCTCCGCCAGCTGCTTTACGGTGTTGGCACGGGTTTTGTACGCCCAGTTAAAGAAACGGTTCAGCTGTCCATCTTCCATTCTTGCTCTTTCCATGATAGAAATCTCCTTATGTCAAGTATAAATTAAAAACAAATGTAATTATTTCTGTAATTATTTCACGCGCAAAAAGCTTGCAGCGGATGCGCGATTGGCCGCCTGTGCAATATTGAAGCCAACGGACAGGCTCTTATCGGTGAAATCCGTGCCCTCCGTAACAAAGTCAGCCTCAACCAACTCACCCAAGTCGTCCACTACGTCGTAAGTAAAGGTTACGTTCGTGCCGTCCACGGTGTAGGTACCGTCGGTGACGCCCCATACGTGCATCACGCTGGCCATCTGCATAATGCTGACGTCAAAGGTGTTGTCCTCCTTGAGGTTCAGTGCGTATGCATATACCATAGCGCCCATGCCGCCGGTCTTGGTCATATAACCAACGTACACCTCACCGTCGGTGGGGATGGGGGCAGTTTCATAGAACTTGATGGCGCCGGAGGTCATAGAGGCGATCATAAAGAAGGGAGTCTCAAAGATACCGTCCACGATCACAGCGTCAGTCACAGTCTCCGTCGCGCCCTCGCCGTGGGAGTAGGTGAAAGAGATGGTCTCGTCAAATTCTTCGTTTTCGCCAAGAGTATAGGTACCGGTGTACAGAGCGGTCTCGTGGCTGCCCATGCAGTCAAAGCCCACGTACAGATCCAGAGTTCCGTCGCTCTTCAGGTTCATCAGAACACGGCCGCTCATCTGCATAGGCATCTCGCCCATGGGAATGGTCTGCTCATATCCCGCCACAAAGGTGCGGACTACAGTAACGGCGTCGTTCTTCTCACAGGAAGTGACCGCCAGGCACAGTGTCATCATCACGATGGCAAGTACAAAAGAGATGATTTTCTTCATATCATACCTCCGAGATTATTGTTGTTAATACCTGCATAAATTCACAGGCACCAACTGCATATAAAAAATAAGGGGAGTTTGTCCAACTCCTACGAAATTATAACATATATTATATATTATAATATTTGTCAACAGAAAGACGGGATTTGCGGGGGCAAAAATGTTATATTTATGCGAGTTTTTCGATTTTTATGCAAAGCATGTGTGCATTATTAAGTACGTGTACATCCCTTGTCTTCCCAGTATCCAAAAAACACACGCGATTCCATTTTCACCTCTTGACAAAGAGAACATTACGTGCTATCATATACATAGATAAACGATGCATTGTTAATCAACACAATGGAGGATATCCTATGAAGATCAGTAAAGAACTACTCAAGGGCAGTACCGCTATTATGATCCTCAAAACCATAGCGGAGGAGGACTCATACGGTTACCAGATCGTGCAGCGGATCGCTACCAAGTCGGAGAATCTTTTCAAGTTGAACGAGGGAACACTCTATCCTCTCCTGCACACCATGGAAAAAGAAGGATGGGTTGAGTCCTACCGCAGTACCGGTGAAGGTGGACGGGAAAGAAAATATTACCGTATCACCCCGGCGGGAAGGTTGAAGTTGGCTCTTCAAATGGAGGAATGGAAGTCCTTTGCCGATGCAGTAAACGGTGTATTGTCGGAGGATGCATAAGATGAAGACCGAAGGATTCTCTCTGGCGAAAGAGATTGATCTGTACACATCCTGGATTGCTCACGATGTCCACGCCCCTGGCAGACGTAAGAAAGTAAGGGAGGAATACGCTGCCCATCTGAATGACGCCACCTATCATCATATGATGGAGGGACATTCGGAGGAAGATGCCTTTCTTATAGCGAAATATGAACTGGGCGACGCAAAGAATTTGCAGCGTACACTGGGACTCGTCCACAATAAGGCCACTTCGAAATTCCTGAAAAAACTGGGGTTACTTCTGGCGATCGCCATTACTGCGGTACTGCCGCCGGTGATTTCCGGGTTTCCTGTTTCCTATTCCTGGCAAAGTTGGCTGATTCTATTCGCACAGCTGATTTGTATCGCGCTGTCTATGCTGTTCGTAATCTCTGAATACAAATTTGTCCGTGCCTTGGTAAAGCGGGTTTCGCTGATCGAAAAGATCAAGAAAATCTGCCGGGAGAAAAACTACCGCCTGTATTGCACTGCCAAGGCATACACGGAATGGGACGGTTCGTCGAATGTACCGGCTATGATCATTCGGGCCGGGGAGAAAACGTATGCGGTGCGGTTCACTGCCTGCCTGAAGCGAAAAGACACCTATACATTCACGGACGTGAACAGCTATTATACAGCCACCAACTTCTCCCCGATTCTTTGGAGCAAAAACTATCCTGTGTCTCTGGTTACTGTGCCTGGGCGCTGGCTTCTTCCCCGTTTTGCCACGGCGAAAAATGAATATCTGAAAGAGGAAGTTACCCGCCTTCCTTCCGAAACCTTGGATTTGGCCGGAGCGGAAAAGATATTGTGCATCCATCCGATTTCCGTGAAAGTGCAGGTGGTGCACACCAATCGCGGCGAGGACATCTTCGATGGAGACACTTTCAAAGGCCACACCGTATACAGCGGAAACGGTCTATGCGAGATGTTGAAAAAATAAACACGCAAAAAGCGTATCCGAATGGATACGCTTTCTTTTTTAGCTCCCCGGTCTTACTCGAACGGGCGACACTTGCGGTGGAATTGTGCAACCAAGGCAACACAAACAAAAAAGGACGCTAATGCGTCCTTTTTGATAATTCTCAACAACCTTAGTGCTCAAACGTGAAGTTGTCCCAGGGGATATTAACCGCTTTTTTCTCCGTCAGGATCTCGTCGATATGCATCAGCAGGGGGAAATTCTCCAGCTGGAGCGCACCGCGCTCGCACGCCTTCTTAACCGCTCTTGCCACACGCACTGCCACAACCAGAGACTCCAGCGTAACGCCGTTCAGCTCTGCCTTTGCCTCATCGATATTGAGACCGCGGCCAAGCAGAATGCCCACAAGTCGTGTTCTTCCGCCGTATACGGTTACGTACAGATCTCCCGCACCCACGGCGAGATTCTCCAGCGTGACTGCACCCTGGTAATCCAGAAGGCGGGACATCTCCTTAACGCTCTGTCCGAAAACCGCTGCCTGGGAATTGAAATGCAGCTCGCTATCGAGACCGAAGGCCTTCTGATTCAGGCCGATGGTCAAAGCGATACCCAGCGCGTATCCGTTTTTCAGCGCCACTGCGCTTTCAATGCCCACCACATCTTTCGACAGACTGATGTGATAATAATCGGTAGCCATGATCGCCTTAAGCTGGCGCAGGATCTCCATGTCATTGCCGCAGAAGGCAACCTCCGTCTGATCGTGGGCAACCAGCTCATAGCTGGTGCAAGGGCCGCCAATGGCGTTCAGGGACAGTTTTTTGCCCATCTTCTCCAATTTCTGCGCCCAGATCTCCGGGTAGGTGAGCAGACGGCCGTCCTCAGTGTCGTACAGACCCTTCGTAACCGTCAACACGGGAATATGCTCCGGAATCGCCGGCAATACGGTATCGCCGAACCAATCCACGCCGAAGCTGCTGACGCCGCCGATGATCATATCCGCGCCGGCAATAGCGTCCTCCATCTCCTCGATTTGATAATATTTCACGCCGTCCGGGAAATCCTTTGTAAATTTCGGATGCCGGCCCGTCTGGCGGCTAACCTCAATAATATCCCGGTCCAGCGGCGTGCCCACAAGACGAACCTCGTTTCCGTTCTCTCTTGCGGGAAATGCGAGTGCAGAGCCCATCATGCCGGCTCCAACGATTGTAATAACAGCCATATTCGAATGCATCCTTCTTATGAAAAATTCCCGTATGCATACCACATTGGGATGATTATACCATAGAATGGGGGGTAAATCAAGAAAAAGGATCTCGATAATGGCAGTTCTCTTTGATGCTCTTGAAAAAAGAGGAAGAAAAAACAGATCACCGATTGGTGATCTGTTTTATGTTTGGGGGTGCACAACAATTTCGAACCTATAAATAATCAATCATCTTTCTTGGTTCTTTTGTTATGTGCCCAAGAAATAGAACTATATGTAATAATACCGGCACATATCAAAGGACTAAAGTTTTGGAATCCACTAATTACAAAGGAAATTGCCTCTATAAGCCCAGACACAGTAAACACAACAACAGCCATCAATTCACAGAAATTCAAAAACCATTCCGGACATCTTGGATTTTTCACTTGAACAAATACAACAAGAAATGAGCCAAACAGCCAAAACACCGTAGCAACAGGTGTAGCTATAAGAAGTTCATTTTTATCTTCGACTGTTCCAAATAACAAGAATAATAGATAGACCAAAGTTGCAAATATAATCGGCAACCAAAATGCAAGTTTTTTATTTTCAAACATTTTATCAAGAATCTTTCTCATGATAAAATTACCGCCTTTCTTGAAATCATTATACCACAAAAATCCGATTATTTCAACATGTTCTCATAAAGTCACAGGTTCAAGTCCATAAGGTCGGGGAAAAGGTGCAATGGTGAATGGGCTGTACTTTTTACCCCTAAAAACACAAAAAGCCCGTGAAATTCAAGGACTTTTGTGTTGGGGTACAAAATTGTTGCCCCATTATGGCTCCCCCTGCCTTGCTCGAACGGGCGACACTGCGGTTGCAAAACTGCGCTAGTGCGGATAAAGCCGATAGTTTCCCGAATCGACTCTTGCGGTGGGCGGAATTTCGTTGCCTGGCGAGCGTGGACGACACTTCTCGTTGGCACCAACGTATTTTCCATCGGGACTAGCGCCCTCGTAAAACACGGGTGCCTGCCGTACGCTCTCGCTGCCTTCCTCTGCCACCGGCAGCGGCAGCGCGATCGCCAGTGAACAGCCGATGGGCGTTGCGCACAAGGGTAGTTGGCTTGAGCAAATAGAACAAACGAAAGAAAAAGCAGACTACCGAATGGTAGTCTGCTTTTCTTTGGCTCCCCCTGTTGGGCTCGAACCAACGACACTGCGGTTAACAGCCGCATGCTCTGCCGACTGAGCTAAGGAGGAATGTTGGCCTCGACCTATTTTCCCGGACC
>JBGVKV010000065.1:0-33505 GCA_045123975.1 Eubacteriales bacterium
ACGACCAACCGAGTTCGTGCGAGTTCGTAAAACGAACTCGGAAACTCTCCCCTCCCCTACGGGGGAGGCGAGGATTTACGTTACCCCGGTAGGGGGCGGGACTTGGCAAAGCCAACGTCCACTCGACGCCCCGCCACGTACGATCCCGATTTTCTCCACGGACGACCAATGGTCGCCCCTACGGGTGATGCAAGAATCGCCGTTTTCTGTAGGGGCGGTCAATGACCGCCCGGCGGCTTGGATTCACAAAACGGGGCGCCGAGGGCGTCGCCCCCTACAGATACAACAAACTTCCCCTCGACATCTATTCTAAAATATGGTATAATATTCCCAAACCATCCCCCGAAAGGAGCCGATTATGAATTTCCAACCACTAACCGAGTATCTGGACAGCCTGTACGAGAAGGAGGGCGTCCCCTCCTCCGACATCATCGTATATCATAAAGGAAAAGAAGTCTACCGCCACACCGCCGGATTCCAGGACGTGGCCTCCGGGGAACCCCTCCGCCGGGATGCTCTCTACAACGTCTATTCCGCGACCAAGCTCCTTACCGTGGTGGCGGGAATGCAGCTTTTTGAAAAGGGCAAATTCCTCATGAGCGATCCCGTGGGGGATTATATCCCCGCCTTCGCCCATATGAAGGTGGAAAGCACCAATTCCCACGGCGCCACGGAATTGACCGATGCCCGGCCCATGCGGGTGCGGGATCTGTTCTGTATGACCTCCGGCCTGGATTATACCATGCACACCCCGGCCGTCCATGCTTGTATGGAGGCTGCCGGCGGCGCGCCTACCACCGCCCAGCTGATTGATGCCCTGGCGCAGCGTCCCCTCCGTTTCCAGCCTGGGGATCGATGGATGTACGGTACCTCCCACGACGTGCTTCTCCGCCTGGTGGAGGTGGTGTCCGGGGAGATTTTTTCCGAGTACGCAAAGAAAAACATTTTCGACCCCATCGGTATGGAGAATACCTATTTCCACGCCAACGAGGAAATCTACACCCGTATGGCGTCCCAGTACCGTTACGATAAGGAAACGAACCGCCCCGTGGATATGGGCAAGGAACGGGGCTCCTTCGGCCCCCTCTTCGAGAGCGGCGGCGCCGGTGCCATCTCCTCCACGGAGGATTACGGCCGCTTTGCGGAAACCCTCACCCATATGGGCGTGGCCCCCACCGGTGAGCGGATCCTGTCGGAGCGCACCGTGGAGCTGATGCGGTCCGACTGCCTGACGGACGTGAACCGTGCCACCTTCGATTGGCCCCGCTTCCGGGGCTACGGCTACGGATTCGGCGTCCGCGTGCTGAAGGATCCGGCGGCATCGGGCAACCTTACCCCGGCGGGTGAATTCGGCTGGGGCGGTATGGCGGGAGCCTACGTCCACTGCGAGCCTGCCACCGAGACCTCCATCGTGTATATGCAGCATATGATCAAAAACAAGGAAGACATTATCCATCCCCGCCTCAGAAATATGGTGTACGCGGGGCTGTACCGCTGAATACGTGCCGAAAAAAGCCTTCTACGGAAGGCTTTTTTGCGTGTGAACACTTCCTTCTCTTCACAAAAATGCTCGATTTGCACACATTTTACCCGAAGTTCACCCCGGGATTTCACAATTTGTGACATATCCGGGGTTTTGTCAAAAAAATGTTAAGAAAAATTCGTTAAAAATGTTGAAATTATGATACTTATGTTATATAATTACAATACTCAATTTTTACCTCGCAGGAGAACATTATGATCGAGTATATTCCTTTTCTTGTGATGGCGGCCGCGCTGCTGGCGCTGAGCTTTGCCGCATACAAGTATTTTTCCGTTAAGCGGCTGCCTGAGGGCACCGAGGAAATGGCTGCCATTTCCGCCAAGATCCGCCGCGGTGCTATGGCGTACCTGAAGCGCCAGTATAAGACCGTTGCCATCTTTTTTGTCGTAATCATCATTCTGCTGATTGCTTTGGCAGTGGCAGGAGCCATTACCCCCTTCGTTCCCGTAGCCTTCCTGACCGGCGGTCTGTTCTCCGGTCTGTCCGGCTTCATCGGAATGAAGATATCCACCTATGCCAACTCCCGTACCGCCAACGGTGCCAGAGAGGGCCTGAACCGTGGCTTGAAGATCGCTTTCTCCTCCGGTATGGTAACCGGTCTGACCGTAGTCGGTCTGGGCCTGTTCGATATCAGCTTCTGGTTCATTCTTCTGAAGTTCGTATTCCATCTTCCCATTGAGGATCTGACCTCCGCTATGCTGACCTTCGGTATGGGTGCCTCTTCCATGGCGCTGTTTGCCCGTGTGGGCGGCGGTATCTTCACCAAGGCCGCCGACGTAGGCGCAGACCTGGTTGGTAAGGTTGAGGCCGGTATCCCCGAGGACGATCCCCGTAATCCCGCCTGCATCGCCGACAACGTGGGCGATAACGTGGGTGACGTAGCCGGTATGGGCGCGGATCTGTACGAGTCCTACGTTGGCTCCATCATTTCCAGCGGTGCTCTCGCGGTTGCCGCAGGCTACGGCCTGAAGGGCGTGCTTCTGCCTATGGCCATTGCCGCTATGGGTATTATCGCCTCCGTTATCTCCAGCTTCTTCGTTTCCACTAAGGAAGGCGCTACCCAGAAGCAGCTGCTCTCCTCTCTCCGTAAAGGTACATATTCCGCCGCTGTGATTTCCGCAATCGCCAGCGTGGCTTTGATCCTGGTGATCACCCCCGATATGCCCGGTCTGATCGGTGCCGTTATTTCCGGCCTGCTTGCCGGCGTGCTGATCGGCTATTTTACCGAGTATTACACCTCCGATTCCTATAAGCCTACCCAGAAGCTGTCCAAGTCCAGCGAGACCGGTACCGCCACCATCATCATCGACGGCGTGGCGCTGGGTATGAATTCCACCGCTATTCCCGTAATCATCGTTGGCGTGTCCATCCTCGTCAGCTACTTCTGCGCCGGCGGCAGCCTCTCCTTTGAGAGCGGCCTGTACGGTGTAGGCCTTTCCGCTGTGGGTATGCTGTCCACTCTGGGCATTACCCTGGCAACCGATGCCTACGGCCCCATCGCCGACAATGCCGGCGGTATCGCGCAGATGAGCGGTCTGCCCGAGGAAGTACGCGAGAGAACCGACGCCCTCGACTCCCTGGGCAATACTACTGCCGCTACCGGTAAGGGCTTTGCCATCGGCTCCGCCGCCCTCACCGCACTGGCACTGATCGTGTCCTACACCGACGAGATCAACGCCATCAATCCCGAGCTGCTTGATTTGAGCATCACCAATCCCGCTATCCTGATCGGTCTGTTCATCGGCGCAATGCTGCCCTTCCTGTTCTCTGCTTACACCATGCAGGCCGTAGGCCGTGCCGCACAGAAGGTGGTTGTGGAAGTAAGACGGCAGTTCCGTGAGATCACGGGTCTTTTGGACGGCAAGGCAGAGGCAGACTACGCTACCTGCGTAGACATCTGCACCAAGTCCTCCCTGAAGGAAATGATCCTCCCTGCCGCTTTGGGCGTTGTATCTCCCATCGTGGTTGGTCTGATTCTGGGCTGCAACGGCGTGGTTGGTATGCTGGCCGGTGCCCTGGTTTCCGGATTCGTTCTGGCTATCATGATGTCCAACTCCGGCGGTGCCTGGGATAACGCCAAGAAGTACATCGAGGCCGGTCACTCCGGCGGTAAGGGATCCGAGGATCACAAGGCCGCCGTCGTAGGCGACACCGTAGGTGATCCCTTCAAGGATACCGCAGGTCCTTCCGTAAACATCCTGATCAAGCTGCTGTCCATGGTATCCATCGTGTTCGCCGGCCTGATCGCGGCCATCGGCGGTCTCGGAATATTCTAATCCATAATAATAATGAAACCCTCCGCGTGCGTGAGCATCGGAGGGTTTTTGTGTGGGTATGGGCGTACGCTTCCTGGTAGGGGAGGGGCAGGACTTGGTGAAACCAACGTCCACTCCTCCCGTTTTGTGAAACCCGATACACACGTAGGTGGTTTCTGTTCTCCCTTTATATGTATCCCTCTTGCACCACCTGCGGGCGTGTGGTATAATAAGTGCACATATTCACTTTCTGCCCGTAACATAAGGAGAATGACTGTATGAATCAGAAAATACGTATGCTTCAATCCCTGGGGGCCATGCTTCAGCCGGGTGAGACCCTGATGCACCCCATCTACGGCATCCTGCAGGAGGGCGGAACCCAGTACTTCTCATTTTTCGGATTGACGGAAAAGTTTCTTTTGATCGCCGTTCTCTCTATGGACGGCAGCTCCGTCACCCACACCATCCGGGTGCCGCTGGATGTGAAATCCGTTAAAGTAAAGACAACCGCCATTATGCGGCAAAAGGTAATCGATATCACGTTTACGGAGGGCGAGCCCTGCCATATCATCGCCGCACCCCGGGTGCTGATCATCGATTCCCAAAAGGAGAATCTTCCCCGCTTTTTGGAGTACCTGGCACAAAAAGCCACCGGCGCTCCCGTAGAGGACGTGAAGACTGTGCGCGGCACAAGGATCCGCCGCCAGCTTTTCGGCACGTGTATTCTCATGAGCTTTTCTATATTTGCCCCCCTGATCCTGTTTGTGTTTATCGTGGCCACAGAAGCGTCTGTGATCCATTTGCTGGCCGGAACCCTTTTGGGAGCCTTGTTCGGATTTTTGGTGGCACTGCCGTTTTGGCTTTTATCCCTTTTGAACCGGAGATTTTTCGGGAAAATCCTCTGCGTGGCCGATGAGAGAGGAATTCATCTGGAAAACGATTTTATTCCGTGGGAAAAGGTGAACGAAATTGTACACTATCCTCGGGTGTTGTCTCTCAATCCGACCAGAATCACCCACGCCATCGTAGCCGTCCAATCGGAAACGGGCAAGGAATACGGGGTTGACATACAGCAATTCCCCCATTACGGGCTGAAGAAATTGAAAAAGTACAAGCCCGATTTGAAGATCACAACCGATAAAGCATGCAAACGCGACCTCATTATAGCCGCACTGATCCCCGCTGTGATGATCCTTGGTATGGGTGTGCTTCCGAAATTCTTAAAATAAATCCAGCAGGAAAGAGATGATCTTATGCTTTGGGGCACCTTCACTCCCCAACATATCGCCACACTGTTTCTCAGCGTGGCCTTGATCGTGGGACTCCATTTCTTTCTTCGCTTCCGTACCGAGCGGGTGCAGACGGCGGTGCTGTTCGTCTTGTCCTTCGCCGGCATCGCCGCCATCGTTTTCAATCTGCTGATGTGGGATTCTCCCATCGAGTATCTCCCCCTCCATATGTGCTCCGTCAACGCACTCCTTTTGCCCGCCACCGTTCTGAGCAAAAACCGGGTGCTGGGCTCCCTCACCCTCCTGTGGTGCCTGGGGGCGGCCCTGGCCCTGATCGTCAATACAGGACAGGCGGATTTCGTCATCCCCTCCGCCACGTTCTTCTTCTTTTATATCCCCCATACCCTGGAGATCGCCGTGCCCGTCCTCCTTTTTACCACGGGATTGATCCGCTTCGATTTCCGGGCCACCCCCATCACCGTGGCCGTCACTATGGGCATCTACACCCTGGTCCACTTCGCCAACCGACGGCTCAACCGCTATGCGGAAGAAAATCAGATTCTGGATTGGCAGGGTGAGATAGCGGAGTTGAATTATATGTTCTCCCTCTCCCCGGAGGGAAATCCCCTGCTCGAGCTGTTTTGGGATTTCATCCCCTTTTCCTATTGGTATATGTTCGGTGCCATCCCCCTGATCGTTCTGTATCTGGGACTGATCTGGTGCATCACCCGCTTTGCCGCCCGATTGAAGCGGAGAAATGCGAACAAATTGGCAACAGTGGAATAAAACCATACCGTCCCTTCCGCGAAAATGTGTGAAAAGTGAACAAAATCCACATTTTTTGTGAAAAACTATTGCATTATGCGAATATTCGTAGTATAATAGTGAAAAATTGAATATTTATGTATGACGTCTGCAGGAAATAGCGAAAGCTGCCGAAGGAGTAACGCTCTCAGGTGTCCCACGGGATGAGGACTGCCGACCGACATAACTTTGGAGAAGCTCATTCAATTGAGTGCCGAAGGTGCAAAGCGATTTTACGCTAATCTCTCAGGCAAAAGGACAAAGTCAACACTGTAAAGTTACTACTTTATCTTTCTGTATTTGTTTGTATTGGCGGTTTGCGTTTTGCGCAAGCCGCATTTTTTATTATTCTCAAGGAGGAATTAGTCGTGTTACTCGAGCAAATCACGAAAATCAACAATGAAGTCAACTCCTTTATATGGGGTATCCCCGGTCTGATCCTTTTGATCGGTACGGGTATTATCGTAACCTTCGGTACAAAAGTGTTCCAGGTGTCCCACCTGGCTCACTGGTGGAAATCCACCATCGGCAGCCTGTTCACCAAGAAGGTCATCGGCCACAGCAAGGAAAAGGGATCCATCTCCCCCTTCCAGGCTCTCTGTACCGCTCTGGCCGCCACGGTCGGTACCGGTAATATCGCCGGTGTTGCCGCCGCCATCTGCATCGGCGGTGCGGGTGCCGTGTTCTGGATGTGGGTCGCCGCCTTCTTCGGTATGATGACCAACTATTCCGAAAACGTGCTGGGTATGTATTTCCGCCGCCGCAATGCGAAGGGCGAGTGGTCCGGCGGTGCCATGTACTACATCACCGACGGTCTGGGCAAGAAGAAGGGTATGAAGATCCCCGCCAAGATCCTGGCGATCCTGTTCTGTATCTTTACTCTGCTGGCTTCCTTCGGTATCGGCTCCATGGGCCAGGTCAATAAGATCGTTGCCAACGTAGCCAATGCCTTTGACGTGCAGGCTCTGTCTTCCATTCCCCTGATGGGCTCCAGCCTCTACAACGTGCTTCTGGGTGCCGTGATCATGGCCCTCACCGCTCTCATCACCCTGGGCGGTCTGAAGCGTATCGCCAACGTGGCCGAGAAGCTGGTTCCCTTTATGGTGGTTCTCTTCATTTGCGGCAGCATCGTAATCGTCGGTATCAACTACGACGCTATCCTGCCCGCTATCAAGGCTATTTTCGTTAACGCATTCACTCCCATCGCGGCAGTCGGCGGCGGTATCGGCGTAATCGTCAATAAGGTTATGACTCAGGGCTTTAAGCGCGGCGTGTTCTCCAACGAGGCCGGTCTCGGTTCTTCCGTTATGGTACACTCCAACTCCAACATCAAAGAGCCCGTGAAGCAGGGTATGTGGGGTATCTTCGAGGTATTCGCTGATACGATGATCGTTTGCACCATGACCGCTCTCGTAGTCCTCACCTCCGGCGCATACAATCTGGAAACCGGCGCCATCCTGGAGGGCTATACCGATGCGACTCTGGTAGCCGGCGCCTTCAACCAGGTATTCTCCTGGGGCGATATCGGCGAGAAATTCATCGCCATCGCCATGTTCCTCTTCGCCTTCACCACCGTTCTGGGCTGGTCTCACTACGGCTCCAAGGCGTGGGAGTACCTGTTCGGTACCAAGACCACCTTCATCTTCAAGCTGATCCACATCACCACCATCCTGTTCGGTGCGGTGATGACCTCCTCCCTGGCATGGGATCTGTCCGATACCTTCAACGGTCTGATGATGATCCCCAACCTGATCGGCGTAGTGGTTATGTTCCCCCTGGTAATCAAGATTACCAACAACTATATCAATCGTAAAATTAAAAATAAAGATGAAGCACCCATTCTCTCCTACGATCCTGCGATCGAAGCAGAGCAGAGCGCCCATCTGGACGATTGACCTCGCTTAACAAAATCCCGGTGCTTTTGCACCGGGATTTTGTTTTTACTCTTGCAAAAGATTTTGCGGTCTGTTATACTGAACGGGTAACGATTATATTTGATGAGGAGATTTCCCATGAAACATCCGATTCGCCGCTGGGGGGCGCTGCTTCTCAGCGTGCTTATGCTGCTTTCTTCCTTCGTATCCACCGCGTTTGCCTCGGCGGAAACTATGACCGACGAGGACTGGACCAAACTCACCACGACCTACAGTAATCTGGGATGCTCTTCCACCCAAGGCCTTGCCGTGGGCGAGAAGTATCTGTATTCCTTTATGATCGGCAGTGACAATACCAAAGCCATCGTGTTCCGGGTGGATAAGGATACGGGCAGCACCACGATTATGAAAAACGGTGATACGGGCAATTCCTATTTCACCAATCTGGGCCATGCCAACGATGCGGATGCGGCCGTTATCGACGGGGTGGAGTATTTGTTCGTGCTGGCCTCCGGCAACGATATTGAAACCGGAAATATTATAGTCTTTGAGGTGGATGGCAAGGAACTCTATCAGCGTGCACAGTATACGCTGCAATACAACGGCGGCAACTTTAATCCCGGCAGCTTTGCCTTCTATAAAATCGAGAAGAATTTGATCACCTTCGCCTTCAAATGGTCTCACAAAACCGTTTCCCTGGGAAAGGTGCGGTGGGGCAAGGAAAAGACGGCGATCAGTGTGTCCATTTTGTGCTATCTGGATTCCACCGCCGTGGAAGTGGACGGCGAAAAACGGGATTTCACCGGCTTTGCCAACCAGGGAATCGATGTCTGCGGAGATATTGTATTTGCCTCCTGCGCCGGATGCTATGAGGTGGAAACCGTGTATCAGAGCTTGATTCTCGGCTTTGACCTCAGCCAGGTCGAAAAGGGAAGTACGCCCACTCTTGAGCCAAGAGAGGATCTGATCTTCTATCTGGAAAGCTCCGACTATCCTCGTGCCTTTGAGATCGAGGACTGCGGCATTTCCTCCGACGGAAAGATGTATTTCAACACCAACTGCTGGAAAAGCCTGCAGGATACCAACCACGACGGCGTGTTCGTTCTCAACGATTTCGTAATGCCCGGCTTTGAGGCAACCGAAACCGAGCCTCCGGCAACGGAACCCCCGGCAACGGAACCGCCTGCAACAGAACCCCCGGCAACAGAACCCCCTGCAACCGAGCCCCCTGCAACCGAGCCTCCGGCAACGGAACCGCCTGCAACGGAGCCTCCGGCAACGGAACCCCCGGCAACAGAACCTCCCGCAACGGAGCCCCCTGTAACGGAGCCGCCTGCAACAGAACCCCCGGCGACGGAACCCCCGGCAACCGAGCCCCCTGCAACCGAGCCTCCGGCAACGGAACCGCCTGCAACGGAGCCTCCGGCAACGGAGCCGCCTGCAACCGAGCCTCCGGCGACGGAACCGCCGGCAACCGAGCCTCCGGCAACGGAACCTCCGGTAACGGAACCGCCGGTGACGGAAGTGCCCGTAGAAGTTGAGGTCGCTCCCTCCATTTACGTTGTTGCAATCGTTGCCGCTGTTGTGGCGGTGGTTGCGGTTGTTGCAATCGTTCTGAAGAAGAAAAAGAAATAATTTGCAGACCACTCGTAAAGTGATGAAAAAACTCCCGCAGTTTTGACTGCGGGAGTTTTTTATTTACCATTCCCCTTGCCATATCGTTTGACCCTCGGCGAGAATGATCACCTTTTTTACGTTGCCAAAACCCAGGTGGCGCACCGTTTCGCCAAGACCACGCAACACGTGCTCTTCCGGGATTCCGTCCAGGGTTACCGTTACCGTGGTGACGCCCATGGTGTGTACGATCACGCTTTCGCCATCATAATCGCGGATCTCGTCCTGTTCGCCCTCTGTCTCACGGACTACGGACAGGCAGGCGATATCCGATCCCGCCTCCCGGAGATAGGCGCTCAGCACCGCCTCCGTGCTAACGATGCCGTCGGGATAGTTCCACCAAAGGTAGCGCGCGCCTCCATCTTCATCAAAGAAAAGGAAACTCACGCCTTGCATCAAAATGCCGTCCACTGTGTCCCGCACTTCGTCGTCTGTATTGTAGAAGAAATCGTCCCGATCCATCACCGCCGCATCCTGCTTGTTGGCTGATTCCGGCGCCATGGATCCGCTTCTCATAAAGGCGGGGAAGGAGAGAACGGCCACGGCGCACAGGCAAAGGCAGGCGGCCGCCGCCGTATATTTTGCCCACAGGGGGACGCGGCGAGGAGGGCGGATATCCGCCGCTTCCGCGATCAGATCGTCGTGTATATCCCCGATGGCAGAAAGCAAAAATTCCTTTGTCATACCGTAAATCCCTCCTTTTCCAAATACGATTTCATCTTTTGCCGCACGCGGAACAGCTTTACGGCGGCGCTGTTCTCCGATATGCCGAACAAGTCCGCCAGAGCGGACATGTCCTCTCCGTACCAGTACCGACGCACGAACAGCTTCCGATCCTCCACTCGAAGCGTGCGCAGAAAATCCGAGATGCATCGCGAGAGCTCCGCCCGCATCGCCTCGGATTCCGCCCCGTCGGAGGTGGTGAGAATATCCTCCACCTCGGAGAGCAGCGCGTCTCCTCCCCCGTACCGACGGGCGGCCCGGTTGTACCGATACCGATCCAGCGCCAGATTGCGGGCGATCCGCAAAACGTAGGGAGAGAGGGGATCCGGATCCGTGGGCGGTACGGTGTCCCATACCCGCAGATAGGTGTCGGATTCGCACTCCTCCGCATCGCTTTCGTTTTTCACAATATTCATAGCCACGCGGCGGCACAGCCGCCCGTACCTTTGTCGCAAGGCGGCGATGGCGTCCTCCGACCGGGCGAAGAAGAGGGCAACGATCTGTCGGTCAGTCATATCGGTTATCCTTTCATACATTGTAACGGCAGGGCAGGGAAAACATTACAGGTGTTTTTGTGTTGGACGAAAGATCTTGTCCGATGTTCCCCGCGGCGCAAAAAATCCCCGCCGGAATTGCGACGCACTCATAAGGACAGTTTTTGAAATTTAACAGAATATGTTGCCAACCGACAGGAAAAGGACGAAGAATCGCTAAAATTCTTCGTCCTCTTTTATTGACAAGTACTACATTTGCAGACACAAATGTGTTTTTAGTTATGAGTGATGAGGCTTGCTTGCGCTCACCGTTATGAGTTTGCTTTGCAAACGTTAAGATATGATCGCCTTGTTTACTTAAACTGCACCGAAGGTGCATCATAACTTGGCGGAGCCAATCTTAACTCTACACTCGCTATGGGCGATCATAACTGCGTTGTGTCCTTAGGGGCACAACGCTATCCGGCAGGGATGAAAAATAGCCGCGCAGAAGGATCGCGCGGGAAAGGTTTCCCGCTTTGCCTTCCCCGTATTCCCAGATGCGGGGATTGCGGGCCAGGGCCCGTGCCTCCGGCACGCTCCAGCGTGCCAGGTACAATGGGCAGGGCAAGGGAGAGGGAAGGCGTCTCAAAAAATCCTCCGTGGTGTACAGCATGGGGCGGAATCCCCCGCCGCGAACTCTTTGTGTAAAGGCCCGGATCGTGCAGACAAGGAGAGAACGATCCCGCGGCAGGCGGGGGGATTCGGCACGGCAGATCGCCCACAGGGGCGGATCATCCATAGCGGTAAGAACACGGAGAAAATGATCCGCCTCCCCCAAAGCCTCCGCCACGGATACGGCCGTGAGATCGTGGCAGACCGCCACGCCGATCCCCGCCCTACGGGCGGAGGCGGCAGCTTCCCCAAAACGGGGCGTGATGCGATCGTTTCCGGCGGAGGCGGACAGCACCGCAAAACGGATGCCGTCCGCGTGAAGAGCGGGGAAATCTACCACCGCATTTCCGCGAAGAAGAACGCCTCTCACACGGGAATGCCGTAGACGATGACCACACCGTCGCCGCCGGCGCCGGTTTTGGCAATGTATGTGCCGTATTTGGTAAGCGCACCGCCGCCGGATCCCAAAGCACCGCTTTGGGCGTTTCGGTAGTTGCCGGGGCCTGCCGTGCCGCTTCTGCCGCCGTGGGCAAGGTGGGAGTCGCCGCCGCGGCCGTCATCGCCCTCCGATCCCACCTCGGCAGTAAAGCCGCAAGCCGTAACGGGCTGGGGCTGGCTGTTCAGGGGGCCGCCCTTTCCGCCGGGAACGGTGTAATTCCAGAAGGTGGTGTCCCCGCCGTCATTGCCGGGGGACTGCACAGAATTGCTTCCGGTGCCGCTTCCCTCCGGCAGGGCTTCGCCGCCCTTGCCTACGGTAACGGCGTATTCCTTGTCCGGAATCAGCGTCAGACCGGTGAGACACATATATCCGCCGGCGGCGCCGCCGTAGACGATCACGCTGCCGGTCTGGGTGGCCGATGCACCGCCGCCACCGCCGCCCTGCAATACGATATCGTATCGGCCGTCGGCGGTAGGATAATCGGCGGGCTTGAAGGTGCCCGATTCCGTGAATCGGCACAGCTCCACACGGCTGTTGGTGATGGTGGTGGCGTCTCGGTAGACGCCGTCGCCGCACAAAACCTGACGGGATCCGCCGTCCGTGCGAAGAAGGGCGGCGGCCTGAGCCATGGCGGCTGCATCCTCGGTGTCGAAATGATCGGTGATGGCGCGTTTATACTGCTGTAGCACCTCCTCCACGTCCATAGTATTCAGAATATAGGAAGCGCGGGGACGCATATCGGTCAGTGCGTCTGCTTCGATCACCGTTTCGTTTGCAGCAACGAAAATCTCCGAAAGGGGGATTTCGTGTACAGCCTCGGTAACCGTCAACGCGGGAGCGACCGGGCTGGGAGCAGGCGTGCCGACACGAAGGAGGCAGCGCATTTCGCGGGCATCCAGATCCAGGCGGAGCACCGCCAGATCCACGCGGGGATAATTCTTATCCGCCGCAGAAACGGACAGCGACAGGGAATCGGTGTTGCGGTAAGTGTATCCGTCGATGACCGCCATACCGGCGGATACGTCCACCGTCATACCGCCCGCCTTGCCCGCCGTAACGGTGAGGGAATCCGCCGACGTAACGCCGCATGAAACGTAAGCGGCACGCTCCGCGGCGAAATCCTCGGCAGAATAGGTGCGGTCCGGCTGGCCGTCCACCAGGATCGCGTTAAAGGGAAATGATTTTTCCATATAGAACTCCTTTATGATACTTGTGTGTTGGGGATAAGGGACAAACGGAGCGAGTAACGAATGCCCGTCTTATCCCACGTCATGGTTTTCTTTTGGCAGACTGCCGCGGAATATCGACCCAGCCAGGGGTCGCTGAGGGGGCAGATCTCCCCGGGAAGTATTTCTTTTGCGGTGGTGTCATCCACCTGCACGGAGGCGGAAAAACGGGGACGGCGGTTCATCAGCTCCCGCACACCGATCTCCGTCAGAGCCGCAAGATATTCTCGATCCGTTTTGTAATCGGAGGGGAGGGTGTCCGTGGCAGAATACAGATACTCACACAGAGGCTGAGTGCTGTCGTCAAATCCGTCGTGGCAGTAGTCCTTCGCTGACAGCGTGACACGCTTTCCGTTCCGACCCAATACGGTTACCCGATTGGCGTAGGACTGTGTATCCTGCACGCGGGCGGCACGCAGAATATTCCCCAGCGAACGGGAAAGGAAACGGCCGCGGCTCTTTTTCTGCCGTGGGCTGAAAACGAATTCACCGCAGGCGGGATCGATGCGGAGCTGAAGACCCAGATCGGCCTTGCGCGCCACCGATTCCATCACGCTGAGAAGGGATGCGGCCCGGGCAGCGATCTCCACGGTGTCGGGAATTCCGTAGCTGATACAGGACAGATTGCCGGGCAAAGCGGCGGCGCCGTAATCGGCGGCCAGGCTCACAAGGGCATCCTCCGCCGTTCCGCTGTATGTGAACCCGTCGGGCAGAGCCCGATGGGAGAAAAGAGAAAGGACGCCCCGCCCGGCAATGCGGGCGGTTTTGTCCGAGGTGTCCTCCTTGACGGATTCGATGCGGTATCCCCCGCCGATGCCGGGGATGGAGAGGAATCCTCCAATCGGAAAGGCAGATGCGCATTCCAGGGGCACGCACAGGGCGTATTCGCCCGAGCCGTCAAAGGATTCCTCGGCGGTAAGAGACAGAATGCTGTCACATATGCCGCAAAAACGCAGCTCGGGGGTGAAAATTTGAATGTCCAATGAAAATCTCCTTTCTGTGCGTTACAGATACAGCGGAGTGAATCGAATACTCAGACGGGGGCATCCGTCCCCCTCCGCCATCCATTCAAGGGGATTTTCTCCGGGAGCCAGCTCGAAAAAGCTGCTGTCCCAATCCACCTCGGACAGAATGGAGGTGCCGCCGGAGAGTACGTTCTTCTTTCCCGGTTCGGTGCAGACGGTGAGGGACTCTCCCGGTGCGATAGGATGACGGACGGTGATGTACTCCTCTCCCAAACGGATGGTGAGGGCGGTGACAGTGTCCTTTTCCGCTTCCAAGGTGGCGGTAAAGCCGCAGGGCACGTCTCCCGGATTGGGCAGAATGACCCTGCCGCTTTTGGACAGAGTGGCAAATACGGTGCGGGGGGAGTGAATCAGGGGAAAGACCAGCTTCCGATCCATGCCCCGGGCCACCGCTGTGCGGGGCATCTCCGTGTAGTAAGGGGAATCCTCCCGGCTGACGGCCCGCACGGTAAAGCAGGCTGCGTCGCCCTGTGCAAAGGGGGCTTCCCTTGAAAAGTCGGGGGCGGACTGTGCCGTCAGATGCAAGGTGCGTCCCCTTTCCTCCAGATAGAATCCGTCCTCGGCCGTTACCAGCCGCATCACGCGGCGGGACAGCGCTTCCAGGGCGGATATGCGTGCCCCGTCATCCTCCCCCTCGGGGAGGATATAGCCGCGGATGGTGACGGAGCGGGTGCCCATGCCCTCGGGCAGAATTTTCGGCGGCGTGCTTTCGATCTCGTGGAGCACGTATCCCTCGCGGCCGAAGGTAATCTTTCCGCCCGCGGAATATAGCGTGATATCGCCCGTCATCCGATCACCGCCTTTCCCTGCATGCTTGCCCCGTCCGATTCACCCAGGAAGGAGAAGGTGTAGGAGGAATCCCGCTCGGGGGATAAGGTAAATGCGGTGCCGGAGGCGGCAGTGCAGATCATGGAGAATACGAATTCTCCGCCGCCGGCCTCGGCGGGGATGGCGCATACCAGCATCACGCGCAGACGGTGGATGCGCCCGGTCTTGCGGCGGGCGCCGAAGGCAAGAATCCGTTTTTCGTAGGGGATTCCCACGGCGTCCGCTAAAACGTGGGGATTCAGCCGGGCCAGCTTTCCCTCGGCCCGCAGCTTTTCCCCGTAGGGGATACAGCGGATCACCTTGCCGCGGTAGTCGGTGATCTCGTGGATCTTGGTTTCATATTTCAGTGTCACTCCGCCCTTGGTGGGACCCGCATAATACAAAAGAGAACGTATCTTGTTTTCGGGAATCCCTGCCGGTGCGATGTAGAGTCGGCCGGGGCCAAGGGCGAAGATTTTTTCTTCTTGCGTCACAGTATAGGTTTTCCTTTCTTCGGCGTAGCCGATTGCCGCCTTACGCGCGGCCTGAGATGGTGAATCCCGCCTGAAGGAAATAGATACCCGCTTCGCGGACGTATCCGCTGAGGGCGTGCTGTGCGGTTTCCCGCACCAGGCAGGGATCCCCTGCATCCCCGATTTTGCCCGTGTCGCCGTCGCTCACCAGAGCGCGGCGCAGACGGCCCAATTCCGCCGCGGCAGCCTCCACGGTGGAGGCGAATACGCGGACGGTAAAAACGGCGGTGCATTTGGCGCCGTCCGATCCGCAAGGATAATACCGATAAACGGCGCAGGGCGGAGCCTGTCGGGCAGGGGCGGGGGTAAGGGGAGTGGTCAAGGCGGCAGCGGCCGCCGAAACGATGGTAGAGAACATAATGGAGCTCCTTTATCCGATATGGATGCGAATGCACTTGACGGCCCACAGGCGGGACAGCTTTACGGGGGTCAGCATCCGGTAGACCGCCCCGTCGTGGGTCAGGGACATACCCCGCACGAACCCGCCGGGAGGCGTGTATCGCATAGGGATCAGCGCACTGACGGTCTGATTGGCGTGGGAGATGTCCTCCGAGGAGTTTTCCTCGGAGGAACGGGCCACGAGAAGAGCGGAGATCTCGCCGAGACAGCGGGATTCCTCCGCCCCGTCGGGGGCGATATGGGGCACGTCGTACAAGGTGCATAGGGACTGCATTCGCTTACGCATGATATCCCCTCCTTACGGTGCCGGGATGACGGAGGGCGCGGAGCGCCCCCATTACGTCATTGCTGTAGGAGGAGCGGTAATATTCCGCGGCGCCGGACAGGGTGGCGGAGGTGAGCCCCGCTCCCTCCAGCCGGCCGTAGTCCTCCTGTGCCATCTGCACGATCAGATGATCCGGCACGTCCTCGCCCTCCCGCAGACGGCAGTATGTCCGTGCATAGGCGTTTGCCCCCTCCAGAAGCAGGGCGATCAGGGGATCCTGTGCGTCATCCGCGGGATCAATGCCCAGCCTGAGACGCATTTCCTGTGGTGTAATCATAATAGCCTCCTTGGGTGCAATTTGAGAAAAATCAGTTCAGGGCAGCGCAGCCGCTCTTGATGACGAGACCGTTTTCGTCCACCTCAGCCACGGCGATGCACTTGGCATTGCCGGCCTCAATGGCGGTGCCGGTGTACTCGTTCCACAGGGATACGTCGTCACCCAGAAGGGGCGCGTCCGCATCGGCCATGTAAAAGACCTTGTTTGCTTCCTTGCTCTTGCCGGAAACGGTAAGAGTAGCGGCGCCGTCCTTCAGGGAGGCGGATACGGTCAGCGCGGGAGCCGCCTTGCCCAGAATTACGGAGGAGGTGTCGTCTACCAGAGCGATTACACCGTGACGCTCGTATACGATGGTGTTTTCCTTCTTTTCGATGTCACGGCTCTGCTCCAGACCGGCCTCACGCTTCACGAAGAATTTCACGGCTGCCTTTTCGGTGATGATCACCTTGCCCTCGGGTACCAGCTTGGAGAAGAGAACGGGAATGCCGCACAGGGTGCCGAACTGGCCGCTGTACAGAATATCGCCCTGATGGGCGGTGATAAAATCGCTGTCGCGGCGGATGGCGGTGCGGCCGTCGGTGCCCATCAGAATGAAGAGACCGTCTTCCACCTCACGGCCCAGATTGCCCAGCGCGTCCACGATATCGGTGTAGGATACGGTGTCGGAGGCAATGGGATGGCGGTGGCGTACCTGCTTCAGCTGATCAAAATACTCGGTGCGGAGCTGGTTGGCCATCACGTCGGCGGCGCCGGACAGGGCCATATCAATGAGGGCAGGGTCCTTCATTGCCTCCACGTCGTTGTAGCGGAAGGTCTGCTGATAGCGCTTTACGGTGTAGGTCTCGGGAGTGAAGCGGAGAGTGCCGGCGGTGGAGTTTGCCTCGCCACCGTCCAGAGTCTCTACAGTGCCGTTATAGGTGTAGCGGTTGATCACCTTAGTCAGGCCGGCGCTCTCGGTGAGGGAGTCATCCACCGTCATAAGGGAGCGCACCTCCAATTTGGAGTTCAGCAGCTCGGTCAGTTTTGCTTCCAGAACAGTATTGTCGTAAATGGTATTCATTTGGTAATTCCTTTCAATTCATCAATATATACGTGTGGGATCAGCCCATCAGTTCCGCCAGGCGGGCGATGGGCATATCCCGTATGATTGCCCCCGTGAGAGGGGCACTTTTCCCGCCCTCGGGGCGGATACGAGTGGCGCGGGCCTGCAATTCCCGCATGGCGGCAGCCTCCACGGCGCCCGACAAGGCCTCCACACGGTGGAGCAGGATTTCTGTCTCCACCTCCGCCTCCCCGGGTGCCAGAAGGAAGGAGGTCATCTCCTCGCTGAGGCCCCGCTCTCTGAGATAGGTGCCGCAAAGGATCTCCGTCTCCCGACGGGCCGCGGCCAGACGGGCTTTTCCCAGCTTGTTTTCCAGTTCCGCAATGCGGGCATCGGTTTCCCTCAGGGCTTCCGCACGGCCCGCCTCGTAGGCGGCGGTGACGGCTTCGTTTTCCGGCGCAGTCTCTTCTTCGATTTGCGTGGTTTCTTCCTCACGGATTACGTCCGTATCGTTTACGCGCTCGTCGTTCACTGTTCACACACCTCCCCGTTTTCTTCCCGGATTCGCTCCATTTCCTCCTCAGCGTCCTCCACCATGGGAAGATGCTCGATGACGGAGCGGCGGGAGAGAATGCCGCTCAGCTTCTGTGCCATATCCGCCGCTTCCTCCGGGAGACCGGGCAGATTGCGGGTGAAGAGCACACGGATGGCGTCCCCGTCGTAGCGGGCGCCGGACAGATTCAGAAGACGGCAGATCATATGCCATCTGGCATGGAGAGAACGGCGGAAATACTGCTCCGTCACGGATACCCGGTTCTCGAAATTCAAAAGGCGATAGCGGATCGCCACACCGGAGAGGGCGTTGCCCGCCAGGGTTTCCTCCGCCATATCCACGGTGCCGGAGAATCGGTAAATATCCTTGGCAATGCGGGATTTCATGTTTTCGATGTACACGTCGTTCACGTTCTTCGTCAGCCACTTGGCCTCGCCGCCGTCATCCAGAAGGATCACGCGGTCCCGACGGATGCGGGAAAGATCCTCCTCATCGGCGGCACCCATGCCGGAGATGGCCAGATAGCTGTCCGCAAACAATTCAAAATCGTTGACGCTGTCGCTCTGCAGACGGTTGTAGGCATCGATCAGGGAGAGTACCGGCTCGAAATCACCCTGCAGATCCCGGTTGTTGGCGTAGAAGATCACGGGCACGTCCCCGAAGAAGTGGGGCGTGGTTTCCTTGTGAGTGAGCGCCCCGTTTTCGTAATCGTATACGCTCATATCTTCTTCGTCGTAGACCTCCACCAGAGTTTTGCCGTCCGCTTTTGTGTAGTAGCGGATGGCGTACTTCAGACGGGGATCTACCCCCGTGTCGTATACGGGGATCACGGAATCCGGGGGCAGGGGAGTGAAGCGGGGATGGAGCAGATCGTCGTACCACAGAAGCTCCACGGCACGTCCGCATACGGAAAGATCTCTTGCCAATGCGTTATTGACGAAACGCTCGTCGTTTTCCGTGCTGACGCGGTGGATCATCTCCATGGTGCGATCGTCGGAGGAGGAATAGCGGATGCCGCGTCCCATAAAATAGCCCACCGTGCAGTCGGTGATGTTGCGGCAGAAATTGTTCACCAGACGGTTGTCCGGCTTGAGGGGATCCTTCGGGGCGCGAAGGATGTCGTGCTTCCCCAGATAGTAGGCGTTCAGTCGGGTGAGACGGGGAGCATCGGTGCGCAGAAATGCGCTGAGATGCAAAAGGATTTCTTTGGAATCTTGCATAGATGGTTCCTTTCGTAAAATAAAAACATTTGTTCGTATCCCGGCCCAAAAAGAACGCCCCACGGGCGAAAAGGGGAAGACGGGCAGGGGAGTCAGATGCCCAGGGCGTTTTTGGGCAAGGTGCGGATGCGGCGCTCGGCGCGGCGAAGGGGCTCGGTGGCATAACGGAGCGCCGCCATGGCATCGTCATGGATGGGGGAGGGCTCGTCCAGTGCTTCCCCGGTGGCCTCGTCCCGCATCCACTGCCAGGCGGAGATCTCGTCGATGACGTTTTTGCACCGGGGATCGATGAGGATCTCGTGCTGCTTCAGGTAGTCGATTTGGGAAGCCACAGATCCTGCTTCCTTCACCACAGCCATGGCACGCCAGCCTGCTTTTTGCCACATTCGTATCCGATCGGGCTCGGCGCTGTCGCAGTACATGGGACGCTGCTTGGGAAATCCGGCCTCCTCGGCCAGGGCGATGATCTCGGAGGTGTCCTTTTCCCGTACGTACAATTCCTTAAGAACGCAGAGGACCCCATCCTTCAAGCCGATGAGAAGCAGACAGTCTGCGTGGTTGTACCCGAAATCCTGGGCCATCCAAACCGCATCGTACCCACCTGGGGAGGGATCCAGATCCGTGACCCGCCAGCGACTCAGAATAAGACCGGTGCCCTTGCTGCCCCATTCGCCCAGGGCGTATACGGCGTATCCTTCCGGATCGTCCAGGGCACGCCGTTCCATACGGGCGGCGTATTCCCCGCCGATAAAGGCGTTGTCCCGAAAGGTGCTGTGATGGAGAAACACGTCCGGCGATGGGGGAGCATCCCAAAACCGTTTCTTGATCCAGTGGCTTGCGCTGATGGGGTTGAAGGTCAGGGTGATCTGATAATAGAGATCGGGATTTACCGAGCTGAGATCGCCCCGCAGACGGTCGTCCAGAATGTCGAAATCCGCCCGATACAACTCCGTTGCCTCCTCACACCAGATCCACGTCAGCTTACCCGATTCAAAGGCTACGCTTTTGAGGCGTTCCCTTTGGCTTTCGTCCTTCATCCCACGGAAGATGATCCTCCCACCTGTCACCAGCGAGGTTAATTCCATGGGTTCCTGACGGATATGCCAGAAGCGGGATGCTTCGGGCCCGAAAATGCGGGAAACGGCGCCCACCAGCTCCTCAAAGACACTGTACCGGCAAGCGGATTCCGTCTTGCGCACCACCAAAAGATTGGCGCCCCGATAGCGGACGTCGGACAATTTCAAGATAAAATCCTGGGCGGTGTTCATGCTTTTTCCGCTGCCGGCACCGCCGCAAAGCAGGCGGTAGCGGCATTTTGTTCGGTTTGCCTCGGCAAATACCCGGTTGAATCGGACTACGGACTCAGACATACTCACACCGTATGATCAGAGTGGGCCCGTTCTCCCCCGGCGATTCCGCCGCCAGATGGCGGAGCATCTCCAGGGCGCGGATTCGATCCCCCGGACGGATATCCTCCGAAGAGGTGAAGGCAATGGCCTCGTATTCCCGCCGGATCCGATGCAGCATATCCCCCGCCAGGCGGGCGGCAATGCGGTCCTCCAGGATCGCCCGGGTGCTTTTCTTCTTCAGCAAGGCCGTGGCCTCTTCGTCCGTAATGTCCGCTTCCGCAGCCGCGTTCTCCCTGAGAAAATTCCGGGAGAAGCGGGTGAGAAACCGTTCTTTTTGTTCTTCTGTCATGGGCGCCCTCCTTTCTGGTACATTTGTTCGCCGTGGAAACATTATACAACAAGAACACTTGTTCTGTCAATAGAACGGGGATAGTGGTATTTGCACATAATGTGAAACGCACCCTTGTGCATCTCGCACAAGAAAAGGGGGAAACCTCCCGAATCTTCGGCAAAAGGGATAGGGAATATTTTGTGAATTCGTTTGACTTTGCACACAATAGAGCGTATAATATAGACCGAATCCGAAAGGTACATATTATAATATATCATTTGACGTAAGAAAGGCTTGTTTCTGTTATGACAACACTGCTTTGTCTGTCCATTGCGCTGTTCGCAGGACTTCTTCTTTCCCGTTTTGTGAAGCCCTTGAAGCTTCCTGCCGTTACCGGTTATCTGGTAGCCGGCATTCTGGTGGGTCCCTATCTGCTGGGTGCCCTTCAAATCCCCGGTCTGGGATTCAATTCCATGGAGCAGATCGCGTCTCTCGGCATCATTTCCGACGTGGCTTTGGGCTTTATCGCCTTCTCCATCGGTAACGAGTTCCGCCTGTCCCAGCTTCGCAAAAACGGTGTGCAGGCAACCGTGGTCGGCATTTTCCAGGCAGTGGTTACCACTCTGCTCGTGGATGCGGCGCTGATCGCCTTCCACTTCATCGCACCGGATAAGCTGTCGCTGCCCGTGGCCATCACCCTGGGTGCCATCGCAGCCGCTACCGCACCCGCCGCTACTCTGATGGTTGTACGTCAGTATAAGGCCAAGGGTGAATTGACCGACATTCTTCTCCCCGTTGTAGCGTTGGACGACGCCGTAGGCCTGATCATCTTCGCTATTTCCTTCGGTATTGCCCGCGCTTTGCAGGACGGCAACGTGGACCTGATCTCCATTCTGGTAAATCCCATCGTGGAAATCGTGGCATCCCTGGCCCTCGGCGCTATTATGGGCTATCTGTTCACCTGTGCCGAGAAGCACTTCTTCTCCGGCAGTAAGCGTCTGAGCATGGCAGTTACCTTCGTTCTTCTGACCGTTGGCCTCTCTATGCTGGATTTCCACATCGGACCGGTACACGTAAGCTTCTCCACTCTGCTGGTGTGCATGATGCTGGGTACCGTGTTCTGCAACATCTGTGACTTCTCCGAGGATTTGATGGAGAAGACCGACAAGTGGACCGCTCCTCTGTTCGTGTTGTTCTTCGTCATGAGCGGTGCTGAGCTGGAGCTGGGCGTATTCACCGATCTGGTGATCGTAGCCATCGGTCTGGCGTATATTGCATCCCGTTCCGTGGGAAAATACCTGGGTGCCCGTTTCAGCGCCCAGTTGTCCCACTGCTCCCCCTCCATCGTTAAGTATCTCGGTATCACCCTGCTTCCCCAGGCCGGCGTAGCGCTGGGTATGTCCATCACTGCCCTCCAGCTGGGCCAGGAAAGCGGTACTCTGATCCGTAATATCGTTTTGTTCGCCGTGCTCGTTTACGAGCTGGTCGGCCCCGCACTGACCCGTATGGCATTGCAGGCTGCCGGCGATATCAGCCCCCGTCCCCCTGTTCAGAAGAAACCCAATCAGGGAAAATAATCCTGCCGTCATAGCAGGTGCATTCTCCCGCATATTATGGAGGATGTTGTATGAAGAAAACCAAGATCGTTTGTACCCTTGGTCCCGCGTCTACCGACGGAAACGTGATGCGGGAAATGCTCCTTGCCGGCATGAACGTGGCCCGAATGAATTTTTCCCACGGCAGCCACGAGATGCACAAGGAAATCCTGGAAACATTCCGCCGTGTGCGGGATGAATTGAAGATCCCCGCCGCCGTGATGCTGGATACCAAAGGCCCGGAGATCCGTCTGGGCACCTTTGAGGGCGGAAAAGCGATCCTCAAAACCGGTGAGCGTTTCACTCTGACGGGCAAGCCCGTTGTCGGCAACAGCGAGATAGCCTCCGTTACCTATTCTGATATGGCAAAGCAGCTGACGCCGGGCACCGCGGTGCTCCTGGACGACGGGCGGATCCGCCTGGAGGTGGAAGAAACCACCGACACCGATCTGATCTGCCGGGTGCAGGAAGGCGGCCCCATTTCCGACCGGAAGGGCGTGAACGTGCCCCACTCCCGTTTGTCCCTGCCCTATATTTCCGAGGCCGATGAGAGGGATCTCCGCTTCGCTGTGGAGAACGACGTGGACTTTATCGCCGCTTCCTTCGTCCGTACGGCCAAGGACGTGATCGATGTCCGCAATTTCCTGGATTTCTGGGGCGGCCATCAGATCAAGATCATCGCCAAGATCGAAAACGAAGAGGGCGTAGAGAATTTTGATGCGATCCTTGCCCATTCCGACGGCATTATGGTGGCCCGCGGCGATATGGGCGTGGAGATCGAGTTTGAAAGACTCCCCGGCCTGCAGAAGAAGTTCATCCGCCGCTGCTATCAGGAAGGGAAGATGGTCATCACCGCCACCCAGATGCTGGAGTCCATGATCACCAGCCCCACCCCAACCCGTGCGGAGATCACCGACGTGGCCAATGCTGTTTTCGACGGCACCTCTGCCATCATGCTCTCGGGCGAAACCGCCGCAGGACGGGATCCGGCACTTGTGGTGCGCGTTATGTCCAAGATCGCCTGTCAGGCGGAAAAGGACGCCTTTGAGCTGGGTTACGGCGCCCCTGCCAAGTATAACAGCATGACCGATGACGCCACCGGCGCCATCTGCGACGCCGCTTGTACCACCGCCCGGGATATCGGCGCTTCCGCCATTATCGCCCTAACCAAATCCGGCTATACGGCACGGTGCGTGTCCAAATACCGCCCGGCCCAGCCCATCATCGCCGCCACCCCGGAGGATAAGACCTACCATCAGCTGGCCCTGTCCTGGGGCGTGTACCCGGTCCATGCTCTCTACCAATCGGAGGAGGATGCCATGTACCGTCACGCCATCGACTGCGCCAAGATGAGCGGCTATATCGATACGGGAGATCGGGTGGTCATCACCGCCGGTACGTCTACCCACACCGGTGCCGCCACCGCCCTTCGTATCCAAACCGTAGAAAAGAATCGGTAATAGTATGAAATCCGTCGGATCAGCATCCGGCGGATTTATATTCTGCATAGGAGGTTTTGTATATGCATACAGATATGTGTGTTCCCTGTGACGACGGATATATCAACATCCGCGTCGGTGCGATTATTCAGAAAAACGGAAAAATCCTGATGGCGGGAAACGACCGCGTGGAGTATCTGTACTCGGTAGGTGGACGGATACAATTTGGGGAAACGGCGGAGGAAGCCGTCATCCGGGAAGTGGAGGAGGAAACCGGCGTGAAAATGGAGGTGGAGCGTCTCGGCTTTGTCCACGAGAATTATTTTATTGGGGATTCTCCGGCAAAAATGGGAAAGCGCATCTATGAGATTTCTCTGTATTTCTATATGAAGGTGCCGAAGGATTTCACACCTGTTTCCATGAGCTTCACGGAGGATCAATATAAAGAATTTCTGAAGTGGGTGTCCCCGGAGGAGAATATCCCCATGTATCCCGCGTTTTTCAAAACCGAGTTACCCCACCCCACTCCCTCTGTGAAATACATCGTCACGGATGAGCGGTGATCCTCTCGCTTGACAATCCCCCCGATTCCCTGTATAATAAGGACATAAATCCCCCCGTATCGACAGGAAACGAGGTAACAGTATGGCAAAACGGCTTGTATACGTAATGAATCCCGCAGCAGGAAACGGACGGTATCTGGACGGTGCCCGCCGTGCGGCGGAAGAAGCAGGTGCAGAGGTCCATCTGACGGAGCGCTCCGGCGAATGTTCGGATTATATCGCGGAGGCGTGCCTCCACGATCCCGATACCCACTTCGTGGTGTACGGCGGCGACGGCACCGCGGGTGAGGCTGCTACCGGTATTATGATGGCCGGTGCCGGCAAGCGGGCATCCATCACCATCGTTCCCGCCGGCTCGGGCAACGACTTCGTGCGGGGCATTGCGGCCTTTGATCCCCCCGAGGGACAGGATCATATTATGCTGGATATGATCTCCGTCAACGGACGGTACGTGCTCAATATGCTGAACATCGGCTTCGACTGCGAGGTTGCGGCGGAGTCCGAGGATCTGCGCCGGAAGCACACCATGAACAACAGCGCATCCTACATCGCCGGCGTGGTAAAGGTTCTTGCCGCAAAGCCGACGATCAAAACCGGTATGACCTTCCACAGCATCAAAAAGTACGGCTGTGACGATCTGATCGATGAAGAGTGCCTGGAGGGCGAATTCCTGCTGGCCGCTGTGGCCAACTGCCCCTACTGCGGCGGCGGTTTTAAGGGATTGCCGGCGGCAGCGCCTACCGACGGATTCCTGGACGTGCTGGTCGTAAAGAATATTTCCCGCGCCCGGTTTATGACCGTGGTGGGAGCGTACCGTGCCGGTACCCACATCAATATGGAAACGTGGACTCCCGCACCCCAGTTTGCGTCCATTCTGGAGTATCGCCGCTGTAAGGCGTTTACCTTGGATACCGTGTCCCGCATCTGCCTGGACGGTGAGATCATCCCCGCCTGCGGCGTCCGTGCCGAGGTGATTCCCGGGGCTCTCCGTTACGTGCCCCTGAAATACCTGGGAAAGACCACCTGATCCTACATAACGAAAAGGAGTTGTTGCCTGAGGCAACAACTCCTGATTTTTTATTCTCCCCAAAGGATCACCGATCCGTGCTCGATCGTTTTCGGTACGTCGATCAGCCGCTGGTTTTCCGATCCCCGGAAGCGAAGGGATATGTTCCTTTTTTCCTCCACGTACCGTCCGTCCACCAGAACGTCGATCAGCGACAGAATCCCGTCCGTCGCCTCGCACCGTGCCCGGCAGGCCGGATCGTGCAATTCCTCATAGGTGAAGCCGGAGTAGATCCAGATGGTCTTTGTGGGATACGCATCCCGCACCCGACGGAGGAAGGGCAGCAGATCCCGCTGGTTCTCCGCCTCCATGGGCTCACCGCCGAGAACGGTCAATCCCTGTATGTAAGCCGGGCGGAGCATGGACAGGATCTTGTCCTCCACCTCGGCGGTAAAGGGATCGCCGTAGGTAAAATCCCAGGTTTGGGGCTGGAAGCAGTGGGGACACCGATTGCGGCAGCCGGATACGAACAAAGAAATCCGTACGCCGATGCCGTTGGCAATATCGCAGTCTTTGATCTCACCGTAATGCATGAAAACTCCTTACAGGTGCAGAACCCGTTCCTTGATTTCCTGGGTGCGTCCCTGATTCCAGTACTGAGTGCCTATGTAACCGCAGGTGCGGCGGGCTACGTTCATCTTATCCTGATCCCGGTTCTTGCAGTTGGGGCATTCCCAGATCAGCTTGCCGTCTTCTTCCACGATGGCGATCTCGCCGTCGAAGCCGCACTCCTGGCAGTAGTCGCTCTTGGTATTCAATTCGGCATAGATGATGTTGTCGTATATGAACTTCATCACTTCCAGAACCGCATCCAGATTCTGCTGCATGTTGGGCACTTCCACGTAGCTGATGGCACCGCCCGGGGACAGATGCTGGAACTGCGCCTCAAACTTCAGCTTATCGAAAGCGTTGATGGGCTCGGTTACGTGTACGTGATAGCTGTTGGTGATGTATCCCTTGTCGTTCACACCTTCTACGATGCCGAAGCGCTTCTGCAGGCATTTCGCGAACTTGTAGGTGGTGGATTCCAGGGGCGTGCCGTACAGGCTGAAATCGATGTTGTGCTGTGCCTTCCAGCGGCGGCAGGCCGAGTTCATGTATTCCATGACTTCCAGCGCAAAAGGCGTGGCGGCGGGATCGGTATGGCTCATGCCGGTCATATATTTTACGCATTCATACAAGCCCGCATAGCCCAGAGAAATGGTGGAATATCCGCCGTACAGCAGCTTGTCGATGGGCTCACCCTTCTCCAGCCGCGCGCAGGCGCCGTACTGCCACAGAATCGGTGCCGCATCGGACAAAGTGCCCTTCAGGCGGTTGTGGCGGCACATCAGTGCCTCGTGGCAGAGTTCCAGTCGCTCGTCGAAAATACTCCAGAACTTGTCCACGTTTCCGCCGGAGGAGAGGGCGATGTCGGGCAGATTCAAGGTAACAACACCCTGATTGAAGCGGCCGTAGTACTTGGGCTGGTTGGTTTCCGGATCCACGTAGGGGGTGAGGAAGCTGCGGCATCCCATGCAGGTGTAGCAGTGGCCCTCGCCGTTTTTGTCCACCTTCAACTCCAGCATCTTCTTCTCGGAGATGTAGTCGGGAACCATACGCTTGGCGGTGCATTTGGCCGCCAGTTTGGTCAGATACCAGTAGGGGGAATCCTCGGTGATGTTGTCCTCTTCCAGAACGTAGATCAGCTTCGGGAAGGCGGGGGTGACCCATACGCCCTTCTCGTTCTTGACGCCCTGGTGACGCTGCTTCAGCACTTCCTCAATGATCATGGCCAGATCCCGCTTTTCCGCGGCGTCCTTGGCCTCGTTCAGATACATAAATACGGTCACGAAGGGAGCCTGTCCGTTGGTGGTGAGCAGAGTTACAACCTGATACTGGATGGTCTGCACGCCGCGGCGGATCTCCTCACGGAGACGCTCCTCCACGATGGAGCTGATCTGCTCCTCGGAGGGGGTAGCGCCGATGGCTTCCATCTCGGTAAGAACCGCTGCGCGGATCTTCTCACGGCTGATCTGCACGAAGGGAGCCAGATGGGTCAGGGAAATGGACTGGCCGCCGTACTGATTGGATGCCACCTGTGCCACGATCTGGGTGGCAATGTTGCAGGCGGTGGCGAAGGAATGGGGGCGCTCGATCAGGGTGCCGGTGATAACCGTGCCGTTCTGCAGCATATCCTCCAGGTTGACCAGATCGCAGTTGTGCATGTGCTGTGCGTAGTAGTCCGTGTCGTGGAAGTGGATAATACCGTCGTTGTGAGCCTTCACGATCTCCTGGGGCAAGAGAATACGGTTGGTGATATCCCGGGAAATCTCACCCGCCATATAGTCACGCTGGGTGGAGTTGATAATGGGATTCTTGTTGGAGTTCTCCTGCTTGGCCTCCTCGTTGTTGCACTCGATCAGGCTCAGGATTTTGTCGTCGGTGGTGTTGGACTGACGAACCAGATTACGGGTGTAGCGGTAGGTGATGTAGGAGCGAGCCACCTCAAAGGCACCGTGTGCCATGATCTGCTGCTCCACCATATCCTGCACTTCCTCCACGCCGGGAGAGCGGCCCAATTCCTCGCAGGCGAGAACCACGCGCTCCGCGATGCGGCGGATCTGGGTGGGGGTCATACGGATGCCCTCGTCCACGGTCTCGTTGGCCTTGGAGATGGCGCGGATGATCTTGGTAATATCAAATACGGCTTCGGAACCGTTACGCTTGATGATCTTCATACCGATTGGTTATCCTTTCCTTGAAATACTATATATTCTATAAATTGTAGTCTGTGCCTTATGATGATACCATATAATGTGGTGCTTGTCAATCGGAATTTCTTCAGTTTCGACAGATTTTTCACCATATTGACATTGTGCACGAAGATGTGCTACACTGATTGTGGAATAATACCAAGGAGGTGTGCGCTATGCGAAAAATCAAGACTCTTTTCCCGATCATTATGTTTACGTTCGGCCATGCCGCCCTGATCTCCCTGGGCGGGACTTGTGCCCTCCACGCCGTGGCCATCGTCTTCAATCCCTTCGGCTCCTCCGGGCAGTACCCGCGATTTTTTCCCTTTTGCGTGCTTTTGGGGCTGGCGGCATTTCTTGTGTGGATATATCTGATATTCCAAAACGCCCGCCATCTGCTCAATCACGATGCCCACCTCCGGTGGAAGATCGCCGCGGAAGTTATACTGACAATTCTCCTCACCTTCCCAGGTATGTGGCTGTGGGATACCCTATTCCGTTGGCTGCAGCTCCTTCTGTGAGACAATATAAAAAGCAGGCTTCGCGCCTGCTTTTTTCATCCCCCGTTCTGCAAAAGAACCCGCATCTCCGTCAGCATGGGATACGGCACAAGATTTGCCCCGTCCAGATCCTCCCGCATCATATCCACCGCCGTGATGGCGGGATTTTCGTAGGTGGTGTAGTAGTAGATGCCCCGATCGGCGTTGCAGCAGGAGGTGTAGAGCGTGATCTCATACTCTCCTTCCCGCACAAGACAGCATCCGCGCACCTGATTCACCGATCCCAGAATGTGGAAGAATTGGCTCACGCTCTCTGTTCCCCCGTCACCCGAAACGGAGTTCATCTTCACAAAGGCCGCCCGCACGAAGCGGGAAGGGGAGGACAGATCCCCCGGTAACCCCATGGCCCCCATTCCCCGGCTGTAGGGGTGCAGAGCCAGCTTGTGTGAGAATCGGTTCTGCGGTTCCTCCGGGGACAGATGCATAAAATCGCTCAAGCGGAAGAGCTGCTCCGGGAAGGGGGGATTGTTGGTCAATACCCCCACCGGATTGTCGTAGACCATCACCCCCGCCGACACCGATTCCACCGTCACGGATTCCTGCCGATCCGCGATGATCCAGTGGAGATCCGACACGGGCAGATCCCCCCGGAAGGGCGTGTCCACCAATCGGATGCGGGAAAGAAGAGAGCGGGCCTCCGCTACCGTGGCGCACTGCCCCAGAATCCAGGGGATAAATTCAAACTGACAGATATTATCTCCCTCGGGGGCGGGGGAGCGGTACACCGCATTGCCCACGAAATTCAGTCCCGCCATGCACAACCCCTTCTCGTTCATTCCGTCGTAGTAGAGGGGATAGCCGTCGGCCACATACGCCATGCCGATCAGTGCGTGATGGGCGGACAGGGTTCCTCCGTGGCGGAATTTCAGGGGGAATCGCCGTGGCATCACGGTGATGTGGGTGGGAAAGGTGGACTCGTAATCCAACGTCCGCCCGAAGTAGAAGTCCTTGGTTTTGTACGTCGCTGCCGTGCACATAGAAACCTCCGTTATGTGAGATGGTATTATTGTGGAAGATTTGGCAGGAGATTATGTGGGATCAATTGGCGCCCGTAACAAATTTATTGACGGAACTCCTTTCCTGTGATACAATAAATCCAACGGAGCGTTGAGTTTGTGTTGCTTTACAGTCGCTTCAATTGGTTTGGATAGTGTGCGATAATGTAGACACGGTACCGAAATAAACAACACAAGGAGAAAACCATGTCACTGTCTATTGGAAAAACAATTAAGAAGCTGCGTAAGGAGCGCAATCTGACGCAGGAAGAACTGGCTGAGTTGCTGAATGTTACCGCTCAGGCTGTATCCAAATGGGAAAACGAAACCGGAATGCCGGACATTTCCCAGATTCTCCCTCTTGCAAGCGTGTTTGGCGTGAGCACCGATGTTCTTTTTGGCTCGGTGGGCCGAAACGAGCAGGAAGAGGTGCAAAAGATCCTTAGCGACCTGCACGAAAAGTGCAAGACGCTGGAGATCGACGAGTTTGAGGACTACAAACTGAAAACAGAGGTATTGAAGAAATACCCCAACAACTACACTCTTTTGTTTAGTTGTTTTGTAAGAGGATGTTTCATTTTGTGTTCTGATTTGCGTGAGAAATTGTCCAAAGTGGATCGAAAGGCTATCTATGACGAGTGCATGCGTCAAAGCCAGGTTATTTTTTCATACTGCCCCGATACACACTTGGTGATCAATACTCGAAGAGAGTTGATTGGTCTGTTGGAAATGGAGGGAGAGACGGAGAAGGCTCGCGCACTCATTGAGCAGCTTCCGAACTGCGTGACCGATGTTTCCGGTATGATGATGGCAAGATTCCTCGCAGGAAACAAAGATGGCTCGGAGTCGCTTAAGGTTGGTCACAGAAACATTTATGAACTCTTGCGGGAAATGCAGCAGCAAGCGAACCTTCTTGCGAGGGCATATATGAGAGGCGGACAATACGAAAAAGCAGAGGATGTATGCCTTCGAATGCGGGAGATGATCAAGGCAATTTACAAGGAGGAAACGTATACGCCGCCTTTGCACTTGGAGCAGTCAATGTACCGCTATTTGGCCATCTGCAGTTTGAAAAAGCACGATGAGGAAACGGCTCTCTCCTATTTGGAGGAGATGTATGATTATACACTTGGTCAGACGGAGGGATTCCAGAAAATCCGCTATGTAAAAAATCCGCTTTTGGAGAGTTATGAGATGGATTTCAATTATCCCACCTATGAGCCTAAAAAACTTCTGCTGCAGGAGTTGGAACGAGAGTGTTTTAAGACATTGGCGGATCATCCAAGATTTTTGCAGTTGAAAGAAAAAGTAAGCCAATTGTCCGATTGATCGGAGCATAGTAAAACCCGGGCATCCTACGGGATGCCCGGGTGATTTGTTTTTTCTGACAAGCACTGCAATTGTGGATACAAAAAACAAAGCCCCGCGCGAGGCGGGGCGGAAAATTATTTCTTTTCGATGGGAATCCACAGTTCGCGATAGCGCTCATTGCTTTTGTTTCCTCTAAACCAGTGCGTGACTACAATTTCGGGAGCATTTGCGAGTTGGTATCCAGAGTTCGGAAGCCATTCACTTGCGATCTTTTTCCTCAAATCAAGAAAAATGGTTGTGGGATAGGAGCATCGTTCGGTTTCAAATATAGCATAGGTGCCTTTAGGAATCACGACGTTCTCAAAACACTTCGCAAACTCTTCACCAAGCACGCCATCTCTATGAAGATTGTTGCGATAATACTCGGTAAGTTTGCTGGCGATGTAAAAATCGTAGCCTTCATCATCGATGTTTGTAATAACATCATAATTCTTTTCAACGTTTCCTGAAAGCGCTTGGAGGATATATTGGAGTGCCCTTGTTTTCACATACATTTCTTTTTCTTGTTCTTCTCGTTCGCCGGGAACACCTGCAAAACGACGTTTGTAACCCGTCAAGATCATTTCATCTTTTTCTTCAATTCTGTAATTCATAGTGCTGCCGCCTTCCAATGAAATTTTAATTGACAAGCGAGAGAAGGATTTGAGCATATTTCCGTTTGCACGCGCCTGTGACGGAGTGATGCCGTGGAATTTTTGAAATGCTTTAGCAAAACTGTCAGGTCTATCGTAACCGTATTTTAGAGCAACATCAATTACTTTTTCATTGCCACTTGCAAGTTCTGCGCCGGCTAATGATAAGCGGCGCAGCCGAATGTATTCTCCGAGCGTGTATCCACAAAGAATACTGAACACTCTTTGAAAATGATAACTTGAGGAAAAACTTTCGGCTGCTACCTTTTCGTAATCAATTTCTTCGGTCAAATTCGCCTCGATGTAATCGATTGATTTTTGCATCCCGGTGATCCAATCCATTCTTCATCCCTCCTGTCTACCCATATTTTATCAGAAAGCGTTTTGAAAAACCCGATTTTCTATGCGAAGATGTATCGGATATATTGTAACATAAAATTGTGAAGCGGTCTATACCCTAAGTCGATGTTTATCACTTGGCGGAAAGGGAGGGATTCGGTCTCGCGCGACCTGCGCACTCGGTGCGAGTTGGCTTCGCCAACTCGGGGTGGCATCTGACTGCCACCGGCAGTCATTCACTACCGACCCGTTCGAATTCTCTCGATCCACACAAAAAAAGCAAAAATGGCACCCCAAATGGGATGCCATTTTCACTTGGCGGAAAGGGAGGGATTCGAACCCTCGGTCGGGTATTAGCCGACACACGATTTCCAGTCGTGCGCCTTAGACCAGCTCAGCCACCTTTCCGTACTCAAGCCTTGACATTATACCACGCTCGAAACAAAAAATCAACCCCTTTTTCGATATTGTTTGAAAAATTTTTTATCCCCTATCAAAACACCCCGCGCAGATGCAGAAATTTCTTGACAAATCCGGCCGGCGAACATATAATAAATAGATGAATCGGCAGAGTATGCCCCGGCATCCTCTGCCCTTTGTTTTATCCCATTACATAAGGAGTTACCTTCATGTACTCAGTTGCAGAGATCTTTGGAAGCAAGGTGTTCAACGATGCGGTGATGCGGCAGCGTTTGCCCAAGGATACCTACCGCGCCCTGGTGGCGGCGATGGGCATCGGCAAGCGTCTGGATATCGAGGTAGCCAACGTGGTGGCCAACGCCATGAAGGATTGGGCCATCGAGCAGGGCGCTACCCATTTCACCCATTGGTTCCAGCCGATGACAGGCATTACGGCGGAGAAGCACGACAGCTTCATTTCCCCCACCGACGGCGGCAGTGTGATTATGGAGTTTTCCGGCAAGGAATTGATCCAGGGTGAGCCGGACGCGTCCTCTTTCCCCTCCGGCGGATTGCGCGCCACCTTTGAGGCGCGGGGATATACAGCGTGGGATCCGACTTCTTATGCGTTTATAAAGGACGGAGTGCTCTGCATTCCCACCGCGTTCTGCTCCTATGGCGGTGAGGCGCTGGATAAGAAAACGCCCCTCCTCCGTTCTATGGAAGCCATCAATAAGCAGACCTTGCGTGTTTTGCGCCTGTTCGGCAATGTGGACGTAAAAGCGGTGAAGACCACCGTAGGCCCGGAGCAGGAGTATTTCCTCATTCCGAAGGAATTGTACGATCGCCGTAAGGATCTGATCTACACCGGCCGTACCCTGTACGGTGCCAAGCCCCCCAAGGGACAGGAACTGGATGACCACTATTTCGGCGTTATCAAGCCCCGGGTGGCCGCCTTCATGAAGGACATCGATCAGGAATTGTGGCAGCTGGGCATCCTGGCCAAGACGGAGCACAACGAAGCCGCTCCCGCTC
>JBGVKV010000066.1:0-2392 GCA_045123975.1 Eubacteriales bacterium
CTGGACATCCTGTACATGACCCGTGTACAGCAGGAGCGCTTTGCCGATATGGAAGAGTATGAGCGTCTGAAGGACAGCTACATTCTCACGGCGGACAAGCTGAATTGTGCCAAGCCCGACATGTGCGTTCTGCATCCCCTGCCCCGCGTAAACGAGATCAGCGTAGCGGTAGATAAGGATCCCCGCGCTTGCTATTTCAAGCAGGTGCTGAACGGCAAGCTGATGCGCATGGCTCTGATCATGAAGCTTCTGGACGAGGCCGCAAAGGATCCCTCCCCCGTATGTGACGAGCAGGCTGCTGTAGCTTTTGAGGGCTGCCGCTGCAAGAACCCCCGCTGCATCACCACAACGGAACAGGAATTGCCGCATCTGTTTAAGCTGACCGATGCCGCCCAGGAAACGTATCGCTGCATCTACTGTGAAAGCAAACTGATCCGCTGACATAATCCGCTGTATTTCTTAAACTATCCGTGGTAGAATGAATCTGCCACGGATGTTTTTTATTTGGCGGGATCCCCTAAAGTTGTTGACACATCAACATCTTGGGTGTATAATAGACTCGTTGATTATTTAACCTTTACGGAGACATATATGATCGATCGCTTTGAACGATTTTCTCTGGCTATCACCGAGATATCCCGTTATTGGCACAAGATCGCGTCCGATGAAATGGAACAATACGGACTGAAAGGCCCCCACGCCATCTATCTTTTGACTATGGACCGATTCGACGACGGTATCACGGCTGCTCAATTGAGCGAGGTATGCGAAAAAGATAAGTCCGACGTATCCCGCGCTATGTCACTGATGCAGAAAAAAGGGCTGGCCGCCCGGGTGGACGCCCACGGCAATCCTTACCGTGCCCTGCTCCGCCTGACTCCCAACGGGAAAAGTGCGGCAGAGCATATCCGCAAGAGAGCCCAGCTGGCTGCCGATCTGGCAGGTGCAAAGGTTTCGGAGGAAAACCGAGCCATTTTTTACGACGCGCTGGAAAGCATCGCCGATAATCTGAAAGAAATAAGCAAGGGCGGCCTTCCAACCAATACACAATGAAAAGCAAGGAACTTACGCTATGAGTAATTTTGTTATTATTACCGATTCCGCATGCGATATTAAGCCGGAAATGCTGAAGCAGTGGGGTGTATTCCACGAATCTTTGACCTTCCGTTTCAACGATTCCGAAGCTGAATTTGCCGACGGAAGCGTGGACATTCAGGAATTCTATGACAAGATGCGTGCCGGCGGTGTAGCCAAGACTGCCGCCGTCAACGTGGAGAGTTTCTCCCGCAACTTTGAAGAGCATCTGAAAAACGGCATGGACGTGCTGTATCTTGGGTTCTCCTCCGGTCTCAGCACCACCTACAACTCCGGCCGCATTGCCGCGGAACAGCTCAAAGAAACGTATCCCGATCGAAAGATTATTGCCGTAGATACGCTGGCCGCCTCCGCCGGTTACGGCTTGCTTGTCTATCTGGCGGTGCAGAAGAAAAACGGCGGTGCCACCATTGAGGAGACCGCCGCATTCGCCGAAGAAACCAAGCACTGCATCTGCCACTGGTTCACAGTGGATGATCTCATTTATCTGAAACGGGGCGGCCGCGTCAGCGCCACCACGGCCTTCGTGGGCAATGCTCTCGGCATTAAGCCGGTCCTGCACGTGGACGATGAAGGACACCTGGTCAACATCACCAAGGTCCGCGGCAGAAGAACTGCCATCGCCACCTTGGCAGACAAGTACAAGGAATTGGCTGTAGAGCCTGAAGGCGGTACGGTCTTCATCTCTCACGGCGACTGTCTGCGTGACGTCCGGGAACTGGAGAAGCTCCTGAAGGAACGTCACGGCGTTTCCGTTAACGTGATTACCGACGTAGGCGCGGTCATCGGTTCCCATTCCGGCCCCGGCACCCTCGCCCTCTTCTTCGTCGGAAAAAACCGTTGATCCACGGATCGGCCACATTGTAAACAAGGAGACTACTGTGTCATGTTCGATACAAAAAAGAAAAAATCCGCCAAAAAGAGCGAAGGCGGCGATCTGAAATACCTGGGCGGCTTGCTGCTCGCCAAAATGGCTTTCGGAGGTGCGGCTCGCCTGCGCTCCAATGCGGACGAGGTCAATAAGCTGAACGTTTTCCCCGTACCCGACGGCGACACCGGTGATAACATGCGTATGACGGTGGAAAGCGGTATCGCTGCCATTGAGAATCTGGACTCGGACGATTTGTCCGAGGTAATGAAGGTGCTGTCCCACGGCATGCTTCTGGGCGCCCGCGGCAACTCCGGCGTTATTCTCTCCCAGTTTTTCGCCGGCATTTCCAAGGGGTTGACCGGCACGAAGAAGGCCGATCCCGCTACGCTGGGACATGCACTCGAGTTGGGCGTCAAGCAGGCCTAT
>JBGVKV010000067.1:0-10365 GCA_045123975.1 Eubacteriales bacterium
GGCCGTACTCTGTGCGGTCTTCGGGACGGGGTGCGCGAGGCCCACGGCGCTCTTCCCATCGTGTATGCGGGCGGCGTCATGAGCTGTCAGCGTATCCGCCACATGCTGGCGGAGGAGGAGGCCTATTTCGCACAGCCCCAGTTTTCAGCGGATAACGCGGCGGGTACGGCCTTGCTGGCCCGCTATACCTACTTGAAATCGGAGAGAGAAAATGTCGGAGATTCTGAGTAATCCCGCCGAGGGAAACGACCGTTTTCCCGGTGCGGTCACCGTTACCCAACTGAATGAGTTTGTCAAGTCTCTCATTGACAATTCGGACTATTTGAGCAGCCTGTACGTGAAGGGCGAAATCTCCAACTTCAAAAACCATTACGGTACAGGCCATTACTACTTTACCTTGAAAGACGACGGCGGGCTTATCCGTGCCGTCATGTTCCGTTCCAGCGCGGCCAAACTGAAATTCATGCCGGAAAACGGCATGAAAGTGGTGGTCCACGGCCGAGTGTCTGCTTTTGTCCGTGACGGACAGTATCAGCTTTACGCGGACTCTATGGAACCCGACGGCGTGGGCGCCTTGTATATCGCCTATGAGCAGTTGAAAAAACGGCTGGAGGGCGAGGGCTTGTTCGATCCCGCCCGCAAAAAGCCGCTTCCGAAAATTCCCACCCGCGTGGGCATCATTACCTCCGCCACCGGCGCCGCCGTGCGGGATATGATCCACGTGGCGGGACGTCGTTTCCCCTTTGCTAAATTGATTCTGTATCCCTCCCTGGTGCAGGGACCGGGTGCTTCGGCACAGCTGATCGAGGGCGTAAAGTACTTCAACCGTACCGCCTCGGCGGATGTGATCATTATTGGACGCGGCGGCGGCTCCATTGAGGATCTGTGGGCCTTCAACGACGAGCAACTGGCCCGTACCGTGGCCGCATCCCAGATTCCCGTTATTTCAGCGGTAGGCCACGAAACGGATTTCACCATTTGCGATTTTGTGGCGGATCGGCGCGCGCCGACTCCCTCGGCGGCGGCAGAGATCGCATTGCCGGAAACCGCGGAATTAAAGCGGAAGATCAACAATATCATTTCCCGCGAGTGTGCGGTCCTGACACAGATCATCACCCGCCACCGCGGTTCCGTAAAACGGCTGTCGGAAACCCGAGCACTTCGCAGCCCTATGAATTTTATCGACGACAAGCGTATGCACGTGGGTACACTGACCGAACGGCTTGCGCTGTCACAAACTAATGCTCTCGCTATCAGGCAATCCCGCCTAAAAGCCATTGCGGGAAAGATGGAGGCGCTCAATCCTCTGTCGGTTTTGTCCCGGGGATACAGTGCCGTGTACGGAGAGAACGGCGAGATCATCAAGCATACCGAGCAACTCACACCCGGTGCATCCATCACGTTCCGCCTGGCGGACGGTGAGGCAGATGCTCAAATTCGGGAAGTACGGAGGAATGAAACGTGAAACTGGATGAGAATATGACCTTTGAGGCGGCTATGTCCCGCCTGGAGGAGATCGTGCGTCTTCTGGAGAGCGGAAACGCTCCCTTGGACGTATCGCTGTCCTTATATGAAGAGGGCGTGGCCTTGGTCCGCCTTTGCAACGCCCGCCTGGATAATGCGGAACAGCGGGTGAAAATCCTCAGCTTTACCGAGAATGGGGAAGTAATCGAAAACGATATGACGGGAGGAGTTACAGATGCTGTCCATTAACGATGAATTGTATGCCACCGCGCAAATGACGGAGTTTGCCTTGGATTCCTGGCTTTCCCCCGTGTATTCCGGTGATACCGTGCTGGCCGAGGCCATGCGCTACGCCACCATGGGCGGCGGTAAGCGTATCCGCGGTTTTCTGACCATCCATTTTTGCCGTATGTTCGGCGGTACGGACGCGGCTTCTTTGCCGTTTGCCTGTGCAATGGAGATGGTTCACGCTTATTCCCTGATCCACGACGATATGCCCTGTATGGATAACAGCGATCTTCGCCGCGGTAAACCGTCCTGCCATAAGGCGTACGGTGAGGCAAATGCGCTCCTCGCGGGCGATACGCTTTTGACCCAGGCCTTTGAGGTGGCTTCCTATAATCCTTCCGTTTCCCCTGAAACGGTTCGTTTGGCTGTGCGGGAGTTGGCACACGGTGCCGGCGCTCTCGGTATGGCCGGCGGCCAGTATTACGATCTGGCCGTGGATTGCTCCACCTTTGATGAGTTGGTTCGTCTGCAGCAGATGAAGACGGGTGCGCTCATCCGTTGTGCGTGCCTGCTGGGCTATTACGCAGCAACGGACAAGCCGGATCCGTCCGTGATTGCCAACATTCACCGCTATGCCGACGGCATCGGCCTGGCCTTCCAGATCATCGACGATCTTCTGGACGTGCAGGGTGACGTGGCCGTTCTCGGTAAGCCGGTAGGCGGCGATGAGAAAAACGGTAAGAAAACAATTCTCACCTTCTATTCTCCCTACGAAGCGGAGGAGTTGGCGCGCAAATGCACGGAGGATGCCATCGATGCCATTCGTGACTATCCCGGCAGCGAGCTTTTGTGCGCACTGGCTCAGCACCTTATGAAGAGGAAAAATTAAGCATGGATTTTTTGAGAGATCTGGCATCCAATTATATGCTGATCTGCGCGGTGGTCGGATACTTTCTTGCGCAGATTCTGAAGATTATTATCGGCCTTGTCCGGGAACGTAAATTGGACTTGGGTCTGATGTTTGCCTCCGGCGGTATGCCGTCCTCCCACGCATCCACCGTGGCGGCGCTGTGTATTTCCTGCGCCCGGCTTCACGGAGTTGGATCGCCGCTGTTTGCCGTTACGTTTATTTTGGCTTCCGTAGTTATGTACGATGCGGCCGGCGTACGCCGTGCGGCGGGAGAGCATGCGAAGATCCTGAACCAGCTTCTGAAGGGACTTACCTCCGGTGATTCCACCTTGGCGGAGTCCAGCTTGAAGGAACTGATCGGTCATACACCCTTGCAGGTGATTATGGGCGCATTGCTCGGTGTGGCGCTCCCCTTTGTGATTCCGATGCCATGAGACTGGATGCCTATCTGGTAGAGCGTGGGTTGGTGTCGAGCCGTACCCGCGCCAAAGAATTGATTACAAGCGGTTTTGTTACCGTAGACGGAAAAACAGTGGATAAGCCCGCGTACAATGTGATGGAGGAAAATCCTCCCCAGGTGTGCGTTACAGGCCAAATCCATCCCTTTGTGGGACGGGGCGGCATGAAGCTGGACGGTGCGCTGAGTGCCTTTCACATCGACGTGACGGGAATGATCTGCGCCGACATCGGCGCCTCCACAGGAGGCTTCACCGATTGTCTTCTGAAACGGGGAGCATCCCACGTCTATGCGGTGGATTCCGGTGCGGGACAGTTGGATCCCACGTTGTGCGCCGATTCCCGTGTTACGAATATAGAGCATTTCAACGCACGTAATCTTACGCCGGACACCTTCGGTCGGCTGTGCGATATAGCCGTGGCCGATCTGTCGTTTATATCCCAGACGTACATATTGCAAAATGTCCGCGATATTCTTCGGCCGGGCGGGATGTACGTGGGACTGATCAAGCCCCAGTTTGAATGCGGCCGAAGCGCGCTGGACCGCCACGGAATCGTTAAATCCCGTTCTCACCATAAGGCGGCTATCACCCGCGTGGTGGACTGCGCCGTCCTTTGCGGCCTTGTTCCCCGGGCGGTGATTCCATCCCCCATCACGGGCGGAGACGGAAACCGGGAGTTTCTTATGTGGTGTGTCAAAACCGAAACAAATGAAGAAAATCCGATTGCGAATCTCGATATAGAGAGGATAGTGAGACTATGACTGTACGGCGCAAACGGCTTGTGCTGATGCCGAATACGGAAAAGAATATCGATCCCTCTTGGATGAGTGGCCTCGTTCATCATTTGCACGAATTGGGGTGTGAGCTGCGTTCCCCCGAGAGCAGCCGGCAGATCTTTGCCGACGGGGCGGAGTGGGTGCACTTCACCGACGATAAGGATGCTTTGTACGCCCGGGCGGATTTGCTCCTTGTATTTGGCGGTGATGGCTCCATCATCCGAGCCGCACGAAGCAGTGCCGGTCGGGAGATCCCCATTGCGGGCATCAATTGCGGACGGCTGGGATACCTGGCGGATCTGGAGCAGAATGAGACTGATCTGCTGGACGCCATCCTCGCCGGTGAGGGAATTATCGAGCGGCGCATTATGCTGGATGCCCAGATTTTGCGGGAGGATACGATTATCGGCGTGGATACGCCGGCCTTGAACGATATCGTGCTCACCAACGGCCCCTTGCCCAAGCTTCTTTCCTTTGGGCTGTACTGCAACGGTGAGCTGGTGGAGCAGTGTTATGCGGACGGAATGATCCTGGCGGCGCCTACGGGCTCCACGGCCTATTCCATGTCTGCCGGCGGTCCGATTCTGGATCCTTGCCTGAACTGTATCTGCGCTACGCCTATCTGCCCCCAGACCATGAACAACCGTCCCGTTATTTTCAGCGGGGATGCCACGCTGGAATTCCGAAATATAAGCACCCGCGGAAATACCGCCTTCGTATCCATCGACGGACAGGAGAGCATTATGCTCCATCCTACGGATACGGTGCGGATCTTCCGCTCTCCCTATCATACCAATCTGATCCGCATTAAAAAGGGCGGATTCCTCAGCGCATTGCGAAAAAAATTGTCATAAATCCATGTGTTGTCAATCAAACAGGAGGACATAATGAAAGTAAAGCGTCACAACAAAATTATGGAGATCATCGGCAGCTGCCACATCGAAACCCAGGAGGAATTGATCGATCAGCTGCGCGCCGCCGGATTCGACGTTACCCAGGCCACCATTTCCCGGGATATCCGGGAGTTGAAGCTGGCCAAGGTTATGAGCGAAACCGGTGAGTATAAATACGTTCTGCCCAAGTCCGGAGAGAACGACGGCCGGCACGTGTACAGTAAGGCCCTGAGCGGCAGCATCAAGAGCGTGGACTGTGCTTTGAACGATATTGTGATCAAGACCTATCCCGGTCTTGCCAATGCGGTGGCCGCCGCCATTGACTCCCTGCACGAGCATGATATCCTTGGCTGCGTGGCAGGCGATGATACCATCATCCTGATCGCTCACAGCGCGGAAAGCGCATTGAATCTGTGCAAGCGTCTGCGCAAGATCGCCAATGAATAACGGTGGCGCTATGCTGCGATCACTGTATATTGAAAACGTAGCCGTAGCCCGACGGGTGAACGTGGTTTTTCATCCCGGGTTTACGGTGATCACCGGTGAAACCGGCGCGGGAAAATCCGTAATGATCGATTGCCTTGGGCTGATCACGGGCGGAAAATCCCAAAGGGAGATGATCCGCACCGGGGCCGAGAGGGCCATGGTATCGGCGGTGTTCTCCGACGTCCGTTTGCCGGATTCTCTCAAGGATGCTGGAATCGAGCCCGATGAAAACGGCGAGATAGAGATCACCCGCACCTTGACTCCGGACGGCCGGTCTGCGGTTAAGATCAATCGGCGAAGCGTACCCCTGTCCCTGCTTCGGGAATTGGGCGAGTCCCTTGTGAGTATCCAATCCCAAAGCGAAACCCGCAATCTGCTGGATAAGGCTTTTCATCTGGATATGCTGGACGAGTATGCGGGAACGGACGCGCTTTTGCGGGACTATGCAGTGCCGTACCTGCAGCTGCAGGAATTGATTGCGTCAGAGAAGACGTTGCGGGAATCCCTTCAGCAGAAAAACATGCTGACGGATATCCTGAAGTATCAGATCAAGGAAATCGACGCCGCGCGTCTCGCCGCTGTGGACGAGGATGAAAAGCTGAGCGCCGCCCGGGCTAAGATCAAGAATATCGAGCGGATTGCCAAGTATTCCACTTTCGTCTATCGAGCGTTGAGTCAAAGCGAGAAGGGCGCGTCCGCATCGGTGCTGCTGCAAAAATCCTCGGCAGCTCTTCGACAGCTTTCCGACGTGATGCCCGAGGCGGAGGAGCTGGCCGCACGGCTGGACAATTACCGCTACGAGATCGAGGATATCGGCGAGAGCGCACGGGCGCTGTTGGACGACGGTGACGTGAGTGATCCGGAAAAACAGCTGAACCAGATCGAGGCAAGACTCAGTTTGATCGAGCGGCTGAAACGGAAATACGGCAATACTATCGCGGAGATTCTCGCATTCCGCCGGGATGCCGCCGCAAAATTGGCGGATCTGGAATCGGGGGACGAGAAACTCAGCGAGATCGAGGACGATATCCGCCGGGTGCGGAGTACGCTGAGCGAAAAAGCGGCCGAGATCACCCGCCTTCGCCGTGAGGCCGCCGAGATGATCAGCCGCGGCGTATGCGACACGCTTTCCTATCTGGATATGCCCAGGGTTCGCTTCCTTGTGGATATACAAAAGGTGTATGCGGGCGGGGAAGAGCAATTCGGCACCCGCGGCTCGGATGACGTGACGTTTATGATCGCCACCAATCCCGGCGAGCCGCCTATGCCCCTCGGTAAGATCGCTTCCGGCGGTGAGATGTCCCGCGTGATGCTGGCACTTCGCAGCGTGATGAACGTAAAGAGCGGTGCCAATACCGTGGTGTTTGACGAGATTGATGCAGGCGTGTCCGGCGGTACGTCGGAGAAGATCGGCATCAAGCTGAAGGAAATCTCCGACACCGCACAGGTGCTTTGTATCACCCATTCACCTCAGATCGCCTCACTGGCCGATACACACCTCCTTATTCGTAAAAAGGTCACGGACAGCCGGGCCGAGAGCGAGATCGAGGAATTGGATGAGAGCGGCCGCGTCAGCGAGATCGCACGGATCATCGGCGGCGTGTCCGTCACAGAAACCCAGCGGGATGCCGCGCGGGAAATGATCGAAAACAATCAATAATTATCCGCAAAGCGGAGATATGCTTACATTTTGAAAGGAGCACGGCGTTGCCGTGAAGAATGATTATGAATTTGTTTGAAGAATTTAAGGCCAGAGGCATGATTGCCCAGTGCACCAATGAGGAGGAGGTTGCCAAGCGTTTCGCGGGCGAGCCTATGACCTTCTATATCGGATTTGACCCGACGGCGGACAGCCTTCACATCGGTCACTTTATCCAGCTGAAGATCATGGCTCATATGCTCCGCGCAGGCCATCATCCCATCGCTCTGTTCGGCGGCGGTACCGGTATGATCGGTGACCCCTCCGGCAAGAGCGATATGCGTAAGATGCTGACTGAAGAGACCATCGCCCACAACATCGAGTGCTTCAAGAAGCAGATGTCCAAGCTGCTGGATCCCGAGAAGGTTACCTTTGTCAACAACGCCGACTGGCTCATGAATAAGAACTACATCGAGTACCTCCGCGAGGTTGGCCCCTACTTCACCATCAGCCGTATGCTGGCGGCAGAGTGCTATAAGTCCCGTTTGGACACCGGCCTGACCTTCCTGGAGTTCAACTACATGACCATGCAGAGCTACGACTTCTACCGTCTGTTCCAGGATTACGGATGCTCCCTTGAGTTCGGCGGCGACGATCAGTGGTCCAACATCATCGGCGGCGTAGAGCTGATCCGCCGTAAAACCGGTAAGGAAGTATACGGTCTGACCTTCAAGCTCCTTCTTACCAGCGAAGGCAAGAAGATGGGTAAGACGGAGAAGGGCGCGCTCTGGCTGGATCCCGAGAAGACCTCTCCCTACGATTTCTACCAGTACTGGCGCAATATCGCCGATGCGGACGTTATCAATTGCATGAAGCTTTTGACCTTTATGCCTCTTGAGGAAATCGCCGAGTACGAAAAACTGGAAGGCAGCGAATTGAACCGTGCCAAGGAGAAACTGGCCTATGAGGTTACCGCTCTCATCCACGGCAAGGAAGAAGCCGACAAGGCACAGGATGCGGCCCATAAGATCTTCGCCGCAGGTGGTATGAGTGAGGATATGCCTACCACCGAGTTGAGCGAGGGAGATCTCACCGACGGCAAGATCGCCGTTCTGGATCTGCTTGTAATCAGCAAGATGGCCCCCTCCAAGGGTGAGGCAAGACGCCTGATCCAGCAGGGCGGCGTTCTGGTGAACGACGCTAAGGTAGAAGCAATTGACGCTACCGTGGATGCCGCCGCGCTGAGCGGTGACGGCATCATCGTAAGAAAGGGCAAGAAGACCTACCGTCGTTTCTGCCTCAAGTGATGAAAGGGTATAAGTATCTGCTCTTTGATCTCGATAATACACTGATGGATTTTGACCGCGCGGAGGAGACGGCTTTTTACGCCGCATTCTCCGCGTCCGCCCTTGCGGTGGACGATAGCGTGTACCGTCTGTATCACGAGATCAACGGAGGGCTGTGGAAACAGCTGGAAAAAGGCGAGATGACAAGAGAGCGGCTGAAGGATTTGCGCTACGAGATGCTGTTCGAGCGCCTCGGAATGCCGGATGACGGCAAGTGCCGGGAAGTCAGCGACCGTTATTTTGAGGAATTGGCCTGCCAGCGTTTTATGATGGACGGAGCGGAGGACGTTTGCCGTCTTTTGCGGCCTCACTATAAGATGTATATTGTGACCAACGGCACCTACGAGGTGCAAAGGGGACGCTTCTTCGGTTCTCCCCTGGAGAAGTATTTCGACGGAATCTTTGTGTCCGAGCACGTGGGTGCCGCCAAGCCGTCCCCCGTGTTTTTCGACTGCGTTCTGAAAACGGTAGGAGATGCGGATCGTTCGGCGTATTGCGTTATCGGTGATTCTCTGACCTCGGATATAGACGGCGCAATCCTTGCCGGTATGGATTCCATCTGGCTGGATCACCGGAGCACTCACGACGCAAAAGGACGTGCCGTCACGCATATACTGCAGGATATACGGCATCTGCCCGCCTATTTGATGGAAGCCTGAAGGAGTACAGCATGAGTGAATCAATGCGGGATTTCATCCGCGCAATACAAAACGGAAGCGATGAGGTCTTTGTCCGGGAAAACGAGACAATGAGTGACCACACCACCTTCCGCATCGGCGGCCCGGCCGACGTATATATGGAGCCGGCCACGGAGGACGCCTTTGTCCGTGTAATGGAAGAGGCTGCCAAGCGGAATATCCGTACCATGGTCATCGGACGGGGCAGCAATCTTCTCTTTGACGATGCGGGCTTTCGCGGTGCCGTGATCTCTACGGCGCGGCTTCGCAGTATCCGTGTGGAAGGAAATGTCCTGTATGCCGGTGCGGGCGCATCGCTGAATGCCTGCGCCAACGCCGCCTGTGAGGCGGGACTTACCGGCATGGAATTTGCCTTCGGAATCCCCGGCAGTGTGGGCGGCGCTGTTTTTATGAACGCCGGCGCCTACGGCGGGGAGATCTGCCAGATTCTGACGGAGAGTATCTGCTATGACGGCAAAGACGGTACCGTAAAAACACTGCTGGCCGATGAGCATCATTTCGGTTACCGCCACAGCGTTTATCGCGATCATCCCGAGCGAATTGTCTTGTCCGCTTCGTTTGCCTTGCAACCGGGGGATAAAACGGCTATTCGCGCAATGATGGACGATTTGATGAGCCGCCGTATGAATAAACAGCCCCTGGAACATCCCAGCGCCGGCAGTGCGTTTAAGCGCTGCGAAGGACGGTTTACGGCCCAGATGATCGATGAGGCCGGACTGAAGGGCTTCTCGATCGGCGGTGCCCAGGTGGCCGAAAAGCATGCGGGCTTTATTATCAACCGGGGCGGTGCCACGTCTGCGGACGTGCGGGGATTGATCGCCCATATCCAAAGAGAATTGAAAAAACGGTTTGAGGTGGACATTTGTCCGGAGATCGTATACGTACCACCGACAGACAGGGAAGAGTAAAGGAGACGGTATGAACATTGTTCTTCTGACGGGATGCTCCGGCGCGGGTAAATCCCGGGCCGCAAATATTCTGGAGGATTGGGGATACACTTGCGTGGATAATATCCCCCTCAATATGATCAGCGTGCTGATTGATATGCATCGGAAGGACACTACCTCCGGTGATAAGCTGGCCATCGTTACCGACGTGCGCTGCACAACGGATTTCCGTGCGCTCTCACCGCTGGTTCGCACTCTGCGGGACGCGGGAGACGTGTGCCGCGTGGTGTATCTGGACTGTCGGGACGACGTTCTTATCAACCGATACAAATTTACCCGCCGTCTGCACCCCCTCACCCTCCGTTACGGAACGGGTATGGAGGATGCTTTGCTGCGGGAGCGGCAGATGCTGCGGGAGGCCTATGAGTGTGCCGACGTGCGTATTGACACCTCGGATATCACACCTGCCCAACTGACGCAGATTCTGGAGCACGCCCTTGCCGGAGAGAATCACAACGGTATCTATATCTGCTGTATGTCCTTCGGTTTCAAGTACGGTATCCCGCCCGAGGCGGATACG
>JBGVKV010000068.1:0-8478 GCA_045123975.1 Eubacteriales bacterium
CAGATCGCCTGCAACATGGCCATCGCGGAGCGGGGCATGCGGGGTGACTTTGGCATCGGCATCGGCAAGCACATTCTGGAAACCTATGCCGCCAGCACCTATACCAAGATGCGCGCGTACGCCGCCGCCGCCTCCGAGGCACGGATGGACGGATGCGATATGCCGGTCATCATCACCTCCGGCAGCGGCAATCAAGGAATTACCTCCACGGTGCCGGTGATCGTGTTTGCCAGAGAAAACGGCATTCCCGAGGAGCGGATGCACCGGGCGCTGGTATTCTCTGCCCTGCTGACCATCTATCAGAAGGAATATATCGGCAAGCTGTCCGCGTTCTGCGGTGCGGTATCTGCCGCCTGCGCCGCCGGTGCCGCTATCACCTACATCAAGGGCGGCACGCTGACCCAGATCAAGGATACGGTGGACAACACGCTGGCGGACGTGCCCGGCATCATCTGCGACGGAGCGAAAGCCTCCTGCGCGGTAAAGATCTCCTCCGCTTTGGATGCGGCGCTGTTCGCCCATTCCCTGGCGATGAAAGGCAAGGTGTACGCCTCCAACACGGGCATTCTGCAGGACGACACGGGAGAGACCATCAGCTGCGTAGGTCACATCGGACGTGTGGGCATGCAGCCCACGGATCAGGAGATCGTGAAGATCATGATTCAGGGGTAAATAACCAATTCACCGGACGGGAGGCACTCCGTCCGGTGGATTTTTTTGCGAATCCCATATCAATACGGCACATTCCCTTGATTTACTCCCCGATGGATGGTATAATAATTCACAAATCACAAAAAGGATCATACATATGAAAATCATAGATCGCCTTACCCAGCCCACCCTTTCCCTTTCCTTTGAGGTATTTCCGCCCAAGACGGAGATGCGTTTCGACAGCGTGAAGAGTGCCACCGAGGAGATCGCCAAGCTGCACCCCTCCTTTATGAGCGTGACCTACGGTGCCGGTGGCGGCACAAGCAAATACACGTTGGACATCGCCAAAAACATCAAAGAGTTGTACGACGTGCCCACCCTGGCTCATCTAAGTTGCGTATCCTCCACAAAAGCTACGGTGCGGGAAAAGATCCGCCAGATCCGTGAGGCGGGGCTGACCAACGTGATGGCGCTCCGCGGCGACATCCCCGCCGGTCGGGAAAACGAGGACCGGAGCGGATGGGACTACCGCTACGCGGTGGATCTGATCCGTGATCTCAAGGAATCCGGGGCGGATTTCTGCATCGGCGGTGCCTGCTATCCCGAGATCCATCCGGAGAGCGCCAATCAGAAAGAGGACATTCTCTATCTGAAGGAAAAGGTGGATGCGGGATGCGATTTTCTGACCACGCAGATGTTTTTCGACAACAATCTTCTGTACAATTTCCTGTACAAGATCCGCGAAGCGGGCATCACCGTACCGATCATTCCCGGTATTATGCCTATCACCAACGGAACCCAGGTGGCGCGTGCCATAAAGCTGTCCGGTTCCTTTATGCCCCAGCGGTTCAAGAGCCTGGTGGACAAGTTCGGCTCCGATCCCGCCGCCATGAAGCAGGCGGGCATCGCCTATGCCACGGATCAGATCATCGATCTGTATGCCAACGGCATCACGAACGTACACGTGTACTCCATGAACAACCCGGACGTGGCCGCCAAAATTCAGGCCAATCTGTCCGATATTCTGGGAAAATGATCCTTTATACGAAAATATACGAATCGCCGGCCGTCCGGGAAAAGGAAATTCTCCGCTATGCGGGATGCGCCGAAGCGGACGGTGCCACCTCAGCGCTGATGGCCGATTGTCTGGCGGAAGCACTGGGCGCGCTGACGTACAAGGTTTGCTGGCGAGAAATGAATGTGGATTTGCAGGATGGGGTGTGCGATTTCGATACGTTTTCCGTGTTCTCCCATCAGCTGACCCGTAATCTGGAGGGCTGTACGAGGGTGATGCTTTTCGCCGCCACCGTTGGTGTGGGCATGGACCGTTTGATCACCAAATACTCCCGAATCGCCCCCTCCCGGGCACTGATGATGCAGGCCATCGGGGCAGAACGGATCGAGGCACTGTGCGACGCGTTCGTCACCGATTGGTCAGCGGAAAACGCCAGAAACCTCCGCCCCCGATTCAGCCCGGGATATGGAGATCTTTCGCTGGACGTGCAAAAGGAAATCATTACCCTTCTGGACACGCCGCGGCAGATCGGACTGTCGTTGAATGACAGTCTGCTTATGTCCCCGACGAAATCCGTCACCGCTTTTGCGGGAATAACAAACATGAGGCAATTATGAATTTTAGAGATTTTCTGAAAGATACTATCGTTCATCTGGACGGCGGTATGGGCACTCTGCTCCAATCCCGCGGGCTTACCCCCGGGGAGCATCCGGAAAGATGGAATATGACGCATCCCGAGATTATACAGGCGATCCACCGGGATTATTTTGATGCGGGCAGTAACGTAGTCTGTACCAATACCTTTGGGGCAAACTGTCTGAAGTTCTCCGAGGATGAGTTGGGAACGATTGTCCGCGCCGCCGTAGACAACGCGAGTGCGGCACGGGATACGTCGGGCGGGGATCACCCGAAATTTATCGCGCTGGACGTAGGCCCCACAGGAAAGCTGCTGAAGCCCCTGGGAGACTTGGATTTTGAGGATGCGGTAGAGGTGTTCGCCAAGACCGTGCGCATCGGCGTCGCCTGCGGCGTGGATCTGATCCTCATTGAAACGATGAACGACTCCTACGAAACGAAAGCCGCGCTTCTGGCGGTTAAGGAAAACTGCGATCTTCCTGTTTTGGTATCCAACGCCTACGGTGAGGACGGCAAACTGATGACCGGTGCCACGCCGGCAACTATGGTGGCTATGCTGGAGGGCATGGGAGCCGATGCTATCGGTGCCAACTGCTCCCTGGGGCCGGATCAGCTACGGAGTGTGATGGATGAATTGCTGTCCTGCGCCTCCGTCCCCGTGATTCTGAAGCCCAACGCGGGTCTGCCGAACGTGGTGGACGGCAAGACCGTCTATGACGTGGATGCCAAGTCCTTCGCGGAATCGGTAACGAATCAGGTCAAAGCAGGCGTGCGAATCGTGGGTGGATGCTGCGGCACTACGCCGGATTACATCCGCACTTTGACGGAAAAAACGGCACACATCTCTCCTGTCCCCGTAACGGACAAAAACATCACAGCCGTTTCCTCCTACACCCACGCGGTGGTATTCGGGGATTCCCCGATTCTTATCGGTGAGCGGATCAATCCCACGGGAAAGAAGCGCTTCAAGCAGGCACTTCTGGAAAAGGATATGGATTATATCCTGGGTGAGGGCGTTCGGCAGGAAGAGGCAGGCGTCCACATTCTGGACGTAAACGTGGGACTGCCGGAAATCGACGAAGCCCAGATGCTCAAGAGTGCCGTGTGCGAATTGCAGGCCGTCACCGCCCTTCCCTTGCAGATCGACACCGCCGATCCGCTGGCCATGGAGATCGCATTGCGCCGCTACAACGGCAAAGCCATGATCAACTCGGTCAACGGGAAACGGGAAAGCATGGACACCATTTTCCCGCTGGTGAAAAAGTACGGCGGCGTTGTGGTTGCCTTAACGCTGGATGAAAACGGCATTCCCGATACCGCCGACGGGCGTGTGGCCATTGCCGAGAAGATCCTCGCCGTGGCGGCGGAATACGGCATTGCGAAAAAGAATATCATCTTCGATACACTTGCTATGACAGTCAGTGCGGACAATCGGGCGGCTTTGGCGACTTTGGAATCACTCCGCCGCATACGCCGTGATTTGAGATGTCATACCTCCCTCGGCGTGTCCAACGTATCCTTCGGCTTGCCGAATCGGGATGCGGTGAACGGCACCTTCTTCGCCCTAGCTTTGGCGGGCGGCTTGAGTGCCGCCATTATGAATCCCTACTCCGCCGATATGATGAAGACGTACTACGCCTATCGGGCGCTGGCAGGGCTGGATGAAAACTGTGGGGACTACATTGCACACGCAGATACGTTTGCGCAAACCGTGTCCGCCCCCCCCTCGATCGGTACGGGGATGGCGGATGGTGCGTCCGAGTTGCAGCGAGCCGTCATCAAAGGCTTCAAGGATAAGGCAGCGGAAATCACGAAGGCTCTGCTTGCCGTGACTCAGCCGTTGGACATCGTAAACGATGATATTATCCCTGCTTTGAACACGGTAGGCGAGGGCTTTGAGAAAAAGACCGTCTATTTGCCCCAGCTGCTTATGAGTGCCGAGGCTGCCAAGGCCGCCTTTGAGGTAATCAAATCCCACATGGCGGGCAGCGGCAATACGGCGCGGCGTGGCCCCATTGTGATCGCCACCGTCCACGGGGATATTCACGATATCGGCAAGAACATCGTAAAGCTTCTTTTGGAGAATTACGGATTTGACGTGATCGACCTGGGCAAGGACGTACCGCCCCAGGCGGTAGTGGATGCAGTCATAGCCCATCACGCGCCTTTGGCGGGTCTGAGCGCCCTGATGACCACCACCGTCCCTGCCATGGAGGAGACCATCCGCCTGCTTCGCGAAAGCGCACCCTACTGCAGGATCATTGTAGGCGGCGCAGTGCTGACAAGGGACTATGCCGATCGGATCGGTGCGGACAAATACGCAAAGGATGCCATGGAAGCCGTCCGCTACGCGGAAGAAGTCATAGAATAACAAAAAGCCACCGCCGACAGGCGATGGCTTTATTTTTACCAATCCACACATTCACGCTCCAGGGCGTTGAGGAAGGCGGTGCCCGCATAAAAGCGGTATTTGCCCACCCGGTCTCCGTTGTCGAGCAAGAACGTTTTGCCAACGTCCCGGCTCCACACCTTTTTGGGAATGGGATTCACGATCAGCACCCGGGTCGCATCGGATTCGTACCCGAAGGTGAACCAGGTTTCGTACCGGAAAAGCTCCACCTTATACAGTTTTATGATGTGACTGTAATGTCCGTTTCCATCGGGGTACAGCACCATGGGAAGATATTTCTGCACACCGCCGATCATCTTGCAGGAGTAACTCTTGCTCCCGGTTTCCACCCGAAAGCTCTCCCCCTCCGGGAAAAAGAAGGCGGACAGATAGGGACGCTTCACCTTGGATACAGTGTATCCCTTCTCGCGGCAGATCTTATGAAGACGGGCAAAGAAGGCACGGCGGATGGATACGGCACGCAAAAACCGTACAAGCCAAATGAGGCCAAAGATAACGGCGGCGGCAATCAAAATACCGCTGTTTTCCGTAGTCTCGCCAATCACAAGAGACAGTGCCGTCATAAGAAGAGGCATAACCACTACGATCAGTGCCACACTGCCCAAACTGTACGCAAGGATGCAGAGAAGATACTGCTTTGCCTTGCCGTCCTTCTTTCCCTTTTCCATCTCGTCTTTATATGCTCTGCTCTTCCAGCGATCCACAGCCGACGTGCGGGCAAACAGATCCGCAAACAGAAGCAGCGGAGTGAGAATAACAAAGAGAATCAGTTTTCCCGAAAAGGTGGGTGTGCCGTCGGTGAGCTGCAAGACAAGACAGCGATTGAAGGTTTCCAAGGGAAGCATCCAGTACAGCGCCGCAAAGGCGGCGGCCTCTCCCCAGAACCGCTTCCGCTCCATAAAGAAGGCGGCTTTATCGCCAAACGTACGGAGTTTGCAGTTTCTTGCCATATAGGCATCCCGCAAGGCGGTGTCGTAGACCACTTCGGTACGCACCAGGGAATACAGAAGCGGGAACATCAGAAGTATTCCCACCACCGCGGCGAAATCGATATAGATTACGCCCCGCTCCAGCATATCCTGCCCCTCAAACGCGGTCAGACGGGCGGGAATATTGCCGAGGATCACAAATAATGCAGCCACGAGAGCAAAACTGCCTACAGCGCGAAGGATACCAAGCACGCGATTTTTCATAGAGTCCTTCTCCTACAAAATAGATTTGGGGCTTTTCTTTTATTCACCGAAACAAACATCCCCGTCGGTGGCGGAAAGCGTGACCGGGACGATCTGCCCGATCTGCCCCGCATTCGCGGCCAGACGAATCTCCACGTAGTGCTCGGAGTGACCTACAAGACAACCCTTTTTCTCCTCCTCAATAAGGACGTATACGGGGTTCTCCCGATGATCTTCCACGTACCTCGCCAGCAGCGAGGCTTTGACTGCCACCTGCTGTTTCGCCAAATCGGCGGCACGCTGTTTCTTCACGCACTCGGGAATCTGATCCGGCATTTCGGCCGCCTCCGTACCCCGACGGACGGAATAGGGGAAAATGTGCAGGTGCAACAGCTGTGCTTCACGGCAGAACGCCATCGTTTCAAGGAATTCCTCCTCTGTTTCCCCGGGGAATCCTACGATTACGTCGGCGGTCAGCATAGCCTCGGGGAAATATTCCCGCACCGCACGGATAAACTCCATAGCCTGGGCGGCATTGTAGGGACGGCGCATCCGCTTGAGGACGGACGAGGATCCGCTTTGGAGCGAAATATGAAAATGAGGCAAAACAGCCTTCAGCGGTGCGATCTCCGAAAGAAATCTCTCTCGCATCAAATTGGGCTCCAGGGAGCCAAGGCCGATTCGCTCAATGCCCGGAACGCCACTCAGCTGCTTCATCAATCCGGCCAGAGTAATCGCACCGCCGGAATCCCGGCCGTAGGCGGCAGTTTCAATACCGGTGAGGATAATCTCACGGCATCCCGCCTTCGCCAAAGCAGCGGCCTCCGTCAGCACGTCTGCGGGCTTCTTGGAGCGGATCTTGCCGCGGGCGGCGGGAATGATGCAATAGGCGCACCGATTCTCGCATCCGTCCTGGATCTTTATGTAGGAGCGGCTGCGGCGCGGCTTTAAGAGAACCATATCGTCATACACCGCACGGCTGATATCGTCCACACGGCTTTGTACCGCTTCCCCTTCGATCAAACGGCGGGCGAGGGCGGGGATCTCCGCCTTATTTCCGTTGCCGATCACGGCGGAAACGCCATCGATGGCCGATGCGGCGTCGGGAGATACCTGGGCGAAGCATCCCGTCACGATCACGGGCTTACCCGGATTGGCCGCCACGGCACGACGGATATGCTGACGGGATTTTCGGTCGCTCTCGGCGGTAACGGTACAGGTATTGACGATAGTGATATCCGCCTCCTCACCGAAGGGCACGATCAAAAAGCCGTCCTTCTCCAGACTGGCGGCTATGGCATCCGATTCGTATTGATTCACACGGCATCCCAGCGTACAAAAGGCGGCACGGGGTGCGGTAATGTTAATTTCGCTCATATTGGTTACTCCGATGATAACTGATACCACTATTGTATCATAAAACCGAAAAAAAACAAGTCTTTGGTAAGTGACACCTTGAAAATTCCCCCGACAAGTAGTATAATTGTGTAAATATCATTCGAAAGGGACGGGATTACTGTGCGCGAATTTGTAATCAATGCAAACGACGGCGGTCAGCGGCTGGACAAGTTTATCACCAAAACACTGAAGGGCCTGCCCGTTTCTCTTATGTACAAGTTTATCCGCACCAAGCGGATCAAAGTAAACGGAAAGCGGGCGGAACAAAAGCAGATGCTTGTGGACGGGGATACGGTGCAGATGTACATTCCCGACGAGTTTTTCGAAACGGAAACGGCAGACAACGAGCTCTCCCGTGCCCACGTAAAGCTGGACATCGTTTACGAGGATGAGAATATTCTCTTATGCAATAAACGACCCGGTGTTCTCTCCCATACGGGAGACAAGGACGAGTCCGGATCCGATAAGGTATCGGAACGGGAGACACTGATCTTCCAGATCCAGGCCTATCTGTACCAGAAGGGCGAATACAATCCGGAAACGGAGCATTCCTTTGCCCCTGCCCTCTGCAATCGGATCGACCGAAACACGGGCGGCATCGTGATTGCGGCGAAGAACGCGGAAACCCTTCGCGAGATGAACGAGCAGATCCGCCTGGGCAACGTTCACAAATCCTATTTGTGCGCCGTCCACGGACGGATGGAGCGCCCCTCCGCCACTTTGCGGGATTATCTGTTCAAAAATACGAAAACCAAGACGGTGCGTGTGCTGAGCCATCCCACACGGGGGGCCAAGGAGATCATCACCGCCTACCGCACGCTGGGGTACTCCGAGTCCCAGGATCTGTCCCTTTTGGAGGTGGATCTGATGACGGGCCGCACCCACCAGATCCGTGCCCATATGGCATCCATCGGCCATCCCCTGCTTGGTGAGGGCAAATACGGCGTGAACAAAAGCGACCGTGCACTGGGATATTCCTATCAGGCACTGTACTCCTACAAGCTGCGCTTCACCGTGCCGGACGGTCATTTGGCCTATCTGAACGGACGCATTTTTGCCGTACCGCTGACGGACGTGCGATTCCTTGAATTTTTCCGCCTCGGCGACGTAAAAAAGAAACTGGAAAAGAGATAACAAAAGAGCCTGTCGAAAGATAGGCTCTTTTTGATTTAATTTCTTCCGGCCATATAGAATGG
>JBGVKV010000069.1:0-32148 GCA_045123975.1 Eubacteriales bacterium
TAAGATCGTCATTTCCCATCCGCTGTATAAAGACGGTATGGCCTTGCTGGAAGGCAAAGCTGAACTGATCATTCCCAATGACGGTGACAGCGACCGTATCATTGATGTGCTCCGGGATGCCGATGCTTTTATCCTTCGCATCGGCAAGATCGACCGGAAGGCCATTGAGCAGTGTCCGAATCTGAAGGTCATCACCCGTCCCGGTGTGGGATACGACTCCGTGGATGCCGCGGCCGCACGGGCCAATCTGCAGTCGCTGTACGACGAGGCCCGCCGTTTTGAGAACGCCGCTGGCGGCGGACTCTATCCCTTCCTCACCCATCTGGAGGCGGTGGCGGAATCGGGCGGCACGCTCCCCCAGAAGGATGCCGACCCCAACGCTGTCCGCATCTTCAGCATCCACCAGTCCAAGGGACTGGAGTTCCCCGTATGCTTCCTTGCCCGCACCGACAAGGGCCGGAATATGCAGGACACCCACGCACGGGTGCTGTTTGATCCCGCCGTGGGCGTGGCTATGAAATTGCCCGACGAGGGCGGCGTGGTGCGGTGCGAAACTCCTCTGCGCCGATCCGTTTCCTCCGCCATGGCGGATGCCATTATCGAGGAGGAGATGCGGGTGTTGTACGTGGCCATGACCCGCGCAAGAGAGCGGCTGATTATCACCGCCGCCCTGGAAAATCCGGAGGAACATCTGCAAAAATCCTCCGTGGGTGCACGGTACGTAACCGCCCACACCGTATACAATGCATCGAACTACATCACCTGGATTCTGGATGCCATCGCATCCGCGGCACGTCGGCGTGACGCGCGAATCGACGCAGTAAACGTGGAGATCGTCGCCGGATCCCAAAACGAGGACACGGCGGCTGACACCGCCACCGACGCCACACCCACCTCCGTAAATGAAGCCGAGGTGGAGCGGTACCGGGAACTGTTCGAAAAGCGGTTCTCCTGCCGTTATCCCCATGGGGTGCTCACCGGCATCCCCGCCAAGCTGACGGTATCCCGCCTGTATCCCGGTATTCTGGACGAGGTGGAAGCCGCTGAAGACACCCGTGCGGAGATTACCCGTACCCCGTCCCTGCCTCCGCGCGGGGAGCGGAATCGGGCACCCCGATTCCTCAAGGGAAAAACGGAGTTTGAGGCATCCTTTGCCGGAACGGCCACCCACACCTTTATGCAGTTCTGCGATTTTGCCGCCCTCGCCAAATCAGGCGCGGAAGCGGAGCTTCGTCGGCTGAGGGCCGAGGGATTCCTTACGGACGCTATGGCGGAAGCCGTGCGGATTCCGGAAATTGAGAAATTCCGGGAAAGCGAGTTGTTCGCCCGGATGCAGAACGCCTCCTATATGCGGCGGGAGTTCCGCTTCAATGCCTCCCTCCCCGCCTGGGAATTCACTACCGATCCCGCCCTGGCCACGGAATTGCGGCGGGAAGGTGCGGACATCATCGTCCAAGGCGTGGTGGACTGCCTGTTTATCGACCGGGACGGCCGCGCCGTTCTGGTGGATTACAAAACGGATCGGCTGACCGAGAAGGAAACGGCGGATCCCACCCTGGCAGCAAAGAAGCTAATCGAGCGGCACAAGACGCAATTGGTCTATTACCGCGCCGTCTGCGAGAAAATGTTCGGGCGGGAGATCGAGGAGTGTGTGATTTATTCCCTGCCTCTCGGTCGGGGAATTGATGTGGAGTAAATATTCACAAAACAAAAAAAATCCTGTGGATCGTTTGGTCCACAGGATTTTCATTATGCAATTTTACGCCTTGCCAACGGAACCGAACAGCTCCATCTTCTCGCGTACGGTAGCCTTGATGGCCTCCACGCCGGGAGCCAGAACCTTACGGGGGTCAAAGCCCTTGCCAACCAGATCCTTACCCTCTTCGATATACTTACGGGTAGCCTCGGTGAATGCGATCTGGCACTCGGTGTTTACGTTGATCTTGCAAACGCCCAGATCGATTGCCTTCTTGATCATATCGGCAGGAATACCGGTACCGCCGTGCAGAACCAGGGGCATATCGCCGGTGGTGTTCTTGATGGCTTCCAGCACGTCGAAGCGCAGGCCGGGCCAGTTTGCGGGGTACTTACCGTGGATGTTGCCGATACCGGCAGCCAGCATGGTAACGCCCAGATCAGCAATCAGCTTGCACTCTGCGGGATCAGCGCACTCGCCGCCGCCCACAACGCCGTCTTCCTCACCGCCGATAGCGCCAACCTCAGCCTCCAGGGACAGGCCCTTCTCGTTGCAGATGTTGATCAGCTCGGTGGTCTTAGCCAGGTTCTCCTCGATGGGATAGTGGGAACCGTCGAACATTACGGAAGAGAAGCCTGCATTGATGCACGCCATAGCGCCCTCGTAGGAGCCGTGGTCCAGGTGCAGAGCAACGGGAACGGTGATCTTCAGATTCTCGATCATGCCCTTAACCATGCCAACGATGGTGGAGTAGCCGGACATATACTTGCCGGCACCCTCGGATACGCCGAGGATAACGGGAGACTTCAGCTCTTCTGCAGTGAGCAGGATTGCCTTGGTCCATTCGAGGTTGTTGATGTTGAACTGACCAACGGCGTAGTGACCGTCACGCGCCTTGGCCATCATTTCCTTAGTAGAAACGAGCATTGGAATGTCCTCCGTGTTTTTAATTTCTTACTCCTCTTATTATAAACCAAAAATCCCGACAGTGCAAGGATTTTTTCGAAATTCTTTTCCTCAATCAAAAATTCTCCCCCGACGCCCCGCTTGCTTTTCCCCACGGCGTGTGCTATAATGACAAAAAGGCTCCACAGGAAAGGGGGCAGAGTATGGAATTCGATCCCATCGCCACGGCGTGCTTCACCGGTCATCGAAGCATCCCGCCACAGCGGGAAGAATCCATCCGCCGCAAAACAGAGCAGACGGTTTTGGATCTGATCTTTCGCGGATACGATACGTTTATCGTGGGCGGCGCCCTCGGCTTTGACACACTCGCCCAGCAGGTGCTCACCACCCTGCGGCAGGAATTCCCCTACATCCGCATCGTGATGGCCATCCCCTGCCCCGAGCAGGATAAAAACTGGAGTGAAACAGATCGGCACACCTACCGGCAGCTGCTGGAGAGTGCGGACGCACGGATCCTCATCGCCCGGGAGTATTCAAGAGAATGCATGCTGAAGCGGAACCGGTATATGGTGCACCATTCTTCCGCCTGCATCGCCTACTGCACGAAGGATACGGGCGGCACAGCCTACACCGTCCGCTACGCCAAAGACACAGGCAAAACCGTACTCTTCATTTAACTCATAACTCATAACTCATAACTCATAACTCATAACTCAAAAGGACAGGGAACGCAGTTCCACTGTCCTTTTTCTTCTCATATTAAGCCAGCTTCTTTTCCAGGCGGACACGGATCTCCTTCAGGAATTCCGCGGAATTCACAGCGCGGGGGGTGATACCCTCCGCCAGGGATACCAGATCCTTGGTCATCACGCCGTCCTCGAGAGTTTCGATGCAGGCGGCTTCCAGGGCATCGGCGTAAGCCTGAAGCTCCGGAATGTTGTCCATCTCACCCCGCTTGCGGAGTGCGCCGGACCAGGCATAGATGGTGGCCATCGGGTTGGTGGAGGTTTCCTCCCCCTTCAGATAGCGATAGTAGTGACGGGTTACGGTACCGTGAGCGGCCTCGTACTCGTAGCAGCCGTCGGGGCTGACGAGAACGGAGGTCATCATAGCCAGAGAACCGAAGGCGGTGGAGATCATATCGCTCATCACGTCGCCGTCGTAGTTCTTGCAGGCCCATATGAAGCCGCCGCGGGAGCGGATCACGCGGGCCACCGCGTCGTCGATCAGGGTATAGAAATAGGTGATGCCGGCCGCCTCAAAGGCTTCTTTGTACTCCGCCTCATAGATCTCGGCGAAGATGTCCTTGAAGGTGTGGTCGTAAATCTTGGAGATGGTATCCTTGGTGGAGAACCACAGATCCTGCTTGGTGGACAGAGCGAACTTGAAGCAGGCATGGGCGAAGGAGCGAATGGAATCGTCCTTGTTGTGCATACCCTGGATGATGCCCTCTCCCTTGAAGTCGAAAATGGTCTGGCGGGTTTCCTTACCCTCGGCATCGGTGAATACCAATTCCGCCTTGCCCTCGCCGGGCACACGGAATTCCGTATTCTTATATACGTCGCCGTAGGCGTGACGGGCGATGGTGATGGGCGCCTGCCAGGTGCGTACCGACGGCTTGATGCAATCAATCAGGATCGGTGCGCGGAACACGGTGCCATCCAGAATGGCACGGATGGTGCCGTTGGGGGATTTCCACATCTCAGACAGATTGTACTCCGTCACGCGCTGTGCGTTGGGAGTGATGGTGGCGCACTTGACGGCCACCTTATACTTCTTGTTGGCCTCGGCGGCGGCCACGGTCACGGCATCCTTGGTGCGCTCGCGCTCCACCAGGCCCAGATCGTAGTACTCGGTCTTCAGATCCACAAAGGGAAGGATCAACTCGTCCTTGATCATCTTCCACAGAATGCGGGTCATTTCGTCCCCGTCCATCTCGACCAGGGGCGTTGTCATTTTGATTTTTTCCATCATTCATTACCTCCGAATATATAGGAAAAAGATTGGGTTGTGTTTTCCGTATGGGAAAGTTTCGCGGGGGGGAGGGCAGGCACCATTCGAGTTCGCGTGTACGCGAACTCGCAACGCCGAAGTTTCCTGTCCTCCCCCCCCAGATAAAGCCATCTAAGGCAAAGCTCAGCCGGTCCCCCCACCCAACCTCCTTGGCTCTCCATTCTCTTACGAGGGGGAGTATGGTTTTCCTTGGCGGCAGCCAAGGAGATTAGGGGATGGTACGAGTTCCCGCACGAGGGAACTCGAGGAAGGGGAAAAGGAACTTCGGCGTTTGAGATGGTCCTTTTCCCCTTCCTGTTCAGCAAATCGTTTGTGCAGGAAGCATCACTTCAGATGTGCCTTTTTATAATTCATCAGACATCCTTCCAGGATGATCTCCCGCTCGTTCTCGGTCAGGCCGTGAACGTACAGCATAATATCGGCAACCTCGCCGCTCTGACGGATCACTTTGGCGGGGAATTCCTCAATTCCCGCGGCGATCTTCTCCCGCACGCCGGGGACGAATACGTAGTCCCCATCCTCGTAGGGGAATTCAGCGTCCGCATCCAAAGTGAAGGGGAGCATACCCCAGTTGATGCAGTTGGAGCGGTAACGCTTGGTGGCGAACTCGTAACAGATGTTGGCCATACCGCCCAGCACTCGCTGGCAGGAGGCCGCCTGCTCACGGGCAGATCCATCACCCGGCTTCATGGCAAACACGCAGGAGCCAAGCTGCGTGGACTTTGCATCCGCATCCACCTTGGCGAGCACGTCGGCAACCTCGGCGGGCACGTTGCCGGCCCGACGATCCGCTTCCAGGGCGGCGCAGGCCTTGGAGCGGCCCACGTATTCGGGAACGCGGCGGGACAGCGCAAACTCGCTGAGGCGCAGAGGATTGGAACGGTAAGAGGAGGTCTCACCGGAGGGAATCAGCTCGTCCGTAGTGGTTACGGGATCCCGGATCACCGCCGCCAGCTTCAGAAGCAGATTGTCACTCAGCGCAAACATCTCCGGCCAATCGGTGATGTTGGGTCCGAGGATCAGTTCGGTTTCCGGCTGGGGATTGCCGTAGCCGCGATACACACGCTTGTCGTACACGCCTTTATCAAAGGAATAGGGGCGATGCTGAGGCTCGTACTCGATATCCGTAGCCGCCGTGATCACACCGCCGTTGGCCGCCGTTGCGGCAATGGAACGGGCATCCATCAGGGCTACTGCGGAGATCTGGCCCTCACCGGGCTTGGAGCCTTCCCGGTTGGGGAAGTTACGGGTGGTATGGCGGAGGGACAAGCCGTTGTTGGCCGGCACGTCACCGGCACCGAAGCAAGGACCGCAGAAGGAAGGCTTGATCACCGCGCCTGCTTCAAGCAGAGCGGCGCTGTCGCCGTTGCGGGTCAACTCCAGAGATACGGGAACGGAAGTGGGATACACGGACAGAGAAAAATATCCGTTGCCGCAGGAAGCACCGCGCAGGATGTCCGCCGCCTCGTCGATATTCTCATAGATGCCGCCGGCACAACCGGCGATGATGCCCTGATCGGCATACACCTTGCCGTCCTTCACCTTGGATACCAGATCCGGATTGGACTTGGGGAATTTCGCCTTGGCTTCCGCCTCGATCTTCGCGAGAATCTCCTCGGCGTTCTCGACGAACTCGTGGATCGTGTACGCGTTGGAGGGGTGGAACGGCAGGGCGATCATGGATTCCATCTTGGACAGATCGATCTCGATCATGGAGTCGTAATACGCCACCTTGCCGGGCTTCAGTTCCTTATAATCCTGGGCGCGGCCGTGAGCCTCGTAGAATTTCTTGATTTCCCCGTCGGTTTCCCAGATGGAGGACAGACAGGTGGTTTCTGTGGTCATCACGTCGATGCCGCATCGGAAATCGGCGCTGAGGGATTTCAGACCGGGGCCAACGAACTCCAGCACCTTGTTCTTCACAAAGCCGCTCTCAAAGGTAGCACCGACGAGAGCAATCGCCACGTCGTGGGGACCGATGCCGCGGCGGGGTGTACCCGTCACGTACACCAGCACTACCTCAGGTGCGGGAATATCCCAGGTATCCTTCAGCAGCTGCTTCGCCAGCTCGGGACCGCCTTCGCCCACGCCCATGGTACCCAAGGCACCGTAGCGGGTGTGGCTGTCAGAGCCCAGAATCATACCGCCGCACTTAGCCAACTCCTCACGGGCGAAGGAGTGGATAACGGACTGATTGGCGGGCACGTAGATGCCGCCGTACTTTTTCGCGGCAGACAGACCGAATACGTGGTCGTCCTCATTGATGGTGCCACCCACCGCACACAGGCTGTTGTGGCAGTTGGTCATGGCGTAGGGCAGAGGGAACTCCTTCATACCGGACGCACGGGCGGTCTGGATAATACCCACATAGGTAATATCGTGGGACACCATGGCGTCAAACTTGATTTTCAGATTTTTCTCATCTCCCGAGGTATTGTGGGAGGCAAGGATACCGGCGGCGATGGTGTTCTTCCGAGCATCCGCGGCGGGCATATCGTGGGAGGGACGCACTTCCCCGTCTACCAGGTAGACGCCCTCGTTATGCAACTTGATCATTTCTGCATAACCCCTTTCCGTAAACTTCATTTTTACCTTATAATTATACTGTAATATGAATATTTTGTCAAGAAGCGAGAGACAAAATTGCAAAATCCCTGCAAAAATCATCGGATACAAAAAAGCCGCCGGCTTCAGCCGACGGCTTTTTATGCAATATTTACTTGACGATCTTGATCTCCACGCCGCGGTCCGCTTCCTTCTCCGCATCCTGATACGGATAGGGGCTGACGGGCACATCGAATACGGTGGCACCGGCGTGCACACCGGTCTGCTTGGTGAAGCCGGTGGAGCCGGCGATGCCGATCACGTCGGCCTTGGCAACGGTGTCACCCACCGCTACCTTAATCTCGCTCAGGTGGCTGTACCAGCTCTTCAGGCCGTAACCGTGCTCGATGATGACGGTGTTGCCGCCCAGCTCGGTATAGCCCGCAAAGAGAACCTTACCGTTGTTGGCCGCAAAGACGGACGCACCGGAGGAGGTGATGTAGTCCACGCCCTCGTGGATGTAGATCTCCCCGTTGGCCAGAATCTTTCTCTGGTGGCCGAAGCCGGTGGTGATTACGCCATCGTAGGCGCCCTTCTTCTGTACGGGCTGTGCGAACAGGCCCTCCCACAGCTGGGTGGGAGATGCGGTGCTTACCGCCTCGGCGGTAGCCGCCTTGAAGTCCGCGATAGTCTTTTCGGTACGGGTGGAATTGAGAATCGCTGCCGTCACGTCGTAATTGAACAGACGGACGCTGCGCTGGGTAACCTTCAGGGTCAGCGTATCGGTCACACCGCCGTACTTCACGGTAAAGGTGTAATCGCCGGCGCCCAGTTCACAGCGGATCGGAACCAAAGCGACGGCCACGCCGTCATCCAGGAAGAAGGTGGGGGTATAGCCGATATCGGGGCTGGAGGTGAAGGAAATCTTCGAAGGATCCGTCACGTTGGTGGCGGAGATTACGGTGAACTCACCGGTCTGGATCTCCTTTTCGCCCAGATAGAAGGATGCGGGAGCGGAAATATCCGCGGTGAATACGTAATTCATCTCACCGAAGTAGTCACGGCTCTTGTCCTCGTACCACTTCGCGGTGATCTCCACGGCCAGAGTGGTGCTCTTGTCGATGGACAGCGTGCCGATCTTGTCGTACTGATCGTTGAACTTCACCTCACCGGTGGCCACGTCGGTCACCTTTACGTTGAAGTTATCGGGGGTGAGGGAGAAGAGCAGATCCAAGCCGCCCTCCAGGGACAGAGTCTGTGCGTCCTCGGAAACGGCAGGCGTATTGTCCACAAAGTTGCCGGATGTATTCTTATACTTCCACTGAGCGGATACGGGGATCAGCGAGGGCTGACCGGACACCAGCAGGGTAGGCACGTCGGCCGCACGGTACAGGCTGACGGCGCAGGAGCTCTCGATGAACTGCTGTGCGTATTCCCGCTCAATGCGGTATGCCTCACCGGCCTCGTTCAGGTAATAGGCCTCGGTAGGATCGGTGGAGAAATAGTACTGATAATCCGCCTTCTTCTGAGCACTGCTCATAGTCACCTTGAAGAAGGGCGTACCGATCAGCGGATCGGGCAAGGAGCTCACCTTTTCCGCCGTGTCGTTCATCGTAAGGAACAATTCGATCACGTCGTTGTCGGCGTCGGATTTCCCCTTCTCAAAGGAAAATTCCTTACCCGCCAAATCCGAGACGGAGATGGCGCGCACGTTTTTATCGGAAACGGGTGCCTTATTGGTATTATTATAGGAAATGATCGCCACCAAAGAAGGGATAAAGATGGCAATGGCGCACACGATCGCCAGGATTTTCGATTGCAGTTTCATAAAACGGCTCCCTTTCACTTGTTATCAGGAATTGTCCGGTTCTTTACACTATATATTATAAATGGAAATTCGCCGAAAATCAAGCCTTTTCGATCCTCTTACGAAAAGTTCACTTTTTTCCCCGGCGATGGCCGCCGTGGGAAGTGTGCTTGCCCTGGCCCCGACGCTCCGACGCCCCCCGCTTACCCCGGCGGTCACCGTAGGAGGAGCGCTTGCCCTGGCCGCCCCGCTTATCGGAGGAGGGACGGCGGTCCCCACCCCGGGGACGTCTTCTTTCCTCGCCGCCGATAGCTCCTTCCCGGGGAAGTGCCTCCGCCAATTCCATATCGATACGGCCGGTGGCCACCTCCGCCCGTGTCACGCGGACACGGATAGGATCGCCCAATCGGTAGATGCGGCTGCCCGCCTTCAGGGTCATGGTGCTTTCGTTGTACACGGCCGTATCCCGGCGGGAGAACAGATTCTCCACGGGAATCAGCCCCTCAAACAGCTTGTCCGTGCGCACGAAGATACCAAAGGAGCATACCGACGACACGATGCCGTCGAACTCCTCCCCTACGTGGGCACAGCAGTACTGAGCCATATACAGATCCTCGATCTGCCGCTCGGCGGTCACAGCCCGCACCTCTGCCTCACTGCTGACCCGTGCGCTCTCGGCGGGATGGGCCGGACGGCGTTTGGTATTATCCAAGGCGTGGGAAATGGCCCGATGAACAAACAGGTCGGGATAACGGCGGATGGGGGAGGTGAAATGGCAGTACAAAGGCAGAGCCAACCCGTAATGGCCGCCCGCCTTCTCGTGATATTTGGCCTTGGCCAGGCTGCGGAGCATTACGCCGGACACCACCTCGGCGATATCCTTTTCCGCCGCTTCCGCGAGCAGCTGCCCCAGGCGGCGGGGGCTGACGCCCTCCTTCACGCCGGTCACGTCCAGATCCATATTGTGGGCAAATTCCGCAAAGGCGCGGATCTTCTCCGCCGGCGGATCCTCGTGTACGCGGTACAGGCAGGGCACGCCCCGTTCGGTGAGCCAGGTGGCGGCAGCCACGTTGGCGGAGAGCATAAACTGCTCGATCATCTTTTCCGCATCGCCGCGCTCACGGGCAACGATATCCACGGCGATCCCTTTGTCGTCCAGAAGGATCCTGGCCTCGGTGCTTTCCAGATTCAACTGGCCGCGGATCTCGGCGGCACGGCGCAGAACCCCGTACAGAGTCTGCATCTCGAAAAGCATATCGAGAACCGGTGCGTACTTCCCCGCAAAGGCGGAATCCCGTCCCTTTTCAAAGAGATCGTTGACCTCCGTATACACGCCGCGTACGTCGGAGCGGATCAGGGATTTAGCAAAATCGTAAGCGCGGGGATTGCCCGCACCGTCCAGATCGATCATCGCCGTCAGCGCCCAGCGGTCCACGCCCCCGTTCAAAGAGCAGGATCCGTTGGAGAGAGCCTCCGGCAGCATGGGCACCACCTTGTCCACAAAATAGACGGAGGTGCCGCGGGCATATGCCTCCCGATCCACCTCGCCGCCCTCTTTTACGTACTCGGACACATCGGCGATGTGCACGTACAGGCGCCAGCCGTCCTCCCGTCTCTCAAGGGAGATGGCGTCATCCAGATCCTTGGCGTCGGCGCTGTCGATGGTGAGGGTGGGCAGCTGACGCAGATCAAGCCGTCCCCCCTCGGTGATGGGACGGGAAGCCATATCCTCCGCCTCCCAGAGCACCTCGTCGGAGAAGTGGGTGGGCACGCCGTTCTTATGAAGAATGGCGGCGTAATTGGCCTCCTTGGTATCGGCACGGCCGAACACGGCGGTGATGAATCCCTCGGGGAGAATCACGAACTCGCCCCGACGGCGCTTGCCGTAATCGGTGAGGCGCACCGCCACCTTATCGCCGGGTCTGGCCTCCGCCAGATCCGTGCCCCGCACCGCAATCTCCGTATGGAGCTTTTCGTTATCGGGATGGACCATACCGTGGATACCCTGCATGTACAGAGTACCGATGATCTCCGTGTTGCCCCGTTCCAGGATCTTCGTTACCTCACCCTCGTTTCCGCGGGTAAAGCCGGGCTCACCCCGGCGGAATTTGTGTACCAGAACCGTATCGCCGCTCATGGCCCCCATGGTAGCGTCGGGCGCGATAAATATATCCTCCAGGCCGGCCTCGTCCAGAATCTCGGCAAAGCCAAAGCCGCGGCCGCTGTCGCTGAAGCGGCATTTCAGTAAAATCTCGGATGCCATACAATTTCCTCCTCGTATGTCTAAAAAAGCGCTTTTGGGAAGTTTGCCCCAAAAGCGCAATCTTTATTTTGGATTGTATCCGCAATCGCCGATTACTCGGAAACTACGTCGTCGGAAGCAGCCTCTTCGCCCTCAGCTGCGGTATCGTCAGCAGCCGTGGTGTCCTCACCGGCAACGTCGGTAACACCGGGGTTCTGAGTGGGCTCCTTGTACTCGTAGTTGTCAACGGAGAGACCTACGATGTACATAGCAAGAACCAGAGCTGCAAAAATGGAAGCGGCAACGATAGTGCCCTTCGCCAGTTTCTTCTGCTTGTCTGCGGCCTTGGACTTGCCAAGGAAGGTGTCGGAACTGCCGCCGGAGATAGCACCGGACAGACCTCTGCCCTTGCCTTCCTGCAGAACGACCAGTACGATCAGCGCAACGGATACGATAATCAGAACAATACCGAGATAAGTCATAATAAACCTCCACGCCGGTCAGGCCGGCTTCATAATACAGCGACGGGGGTATCTCCCCTCGCATGGTAATCAGTAAAAAATCAGATGCTTCATTATTGTAGCACAAGCGGACACGCTTTGCAATAGGTTTTTTGGGATTTTTTCATTCTTTTCAAAGAAAAGGAGGAAATTTTCCGTCATCTCACCGTCTCAGACAGCCGAATACCACGTTTCGCATAGCCGCCATCACTCTTTCCTCGTGAGCATTCATCACGTGCTGGGCGTAAAACACCGCCGTATGGGACGCGGGATCCACATACACCGCACTGCCGGCGGCACCGCCCCAGCCGAATTCTCCCAAGGGAGCAAGGGAGCCGGACACGCCGGGCTCTGTATGAACGGCCACGCCGAAGCTGTAATTCCGTCCCTCCATACCTTCCCACGTGAAGGATTCTGCCTGGGCAGGCGTAAGGCCGCCCTGCCCCATCAGCTCCAGTGAAGCCTCGGAGAGAATGCGGCGTCCGTTTTCGCCCACGCCGCCGTTTGCCAGCATATCGGCAAAGCGGATGTAATCCTCCACCGTGGATACCATACCGCCGCCGCCCCCGTCGTACTCTTCCCCGAAAATGAAGGGATTCGACAGATCGATCTCGTGGGGCTTCTTCGTCACGTCGTTGAAGCGGTACTGCTTTGCCATATCGGAGGTATCCGCTCCCGCGTGGAAGGAGGAGTGCTCCATTCCCAGGGGGGTGAAGATGGTCTTTTTCACGTATTCCCCGAAGCGTACCCCGGAAATGACCTCCACGAGGGCACCAAGCACGTCGTGGCAGAAGCCGTACTGCCACCGCGCACCGGGATCGAAGGACAAGGGCTCCCGCGCCATAGCCCGGGCGATCTCTCTCGTAGGTGCACGGCCGCCCGTTTCGCGGATGGCCTCACGGAGTGAGGGCATATGAATATTGTAGGTCATTCCCGCCGTCATCTGAAACAGATCCCGGATACGGATGTGCGTTTGTGCCGGACGGAGGGTGGGACAGCCGCCGGGCTTCCGGTCCGCCACCTGCATATGCTCGTATTCCGGCAAATACCAATATAAAGGATCACCCATACGGAACGCACCGGCCTCAAGCAGTGTGAGTGCCGCCGCGCATGTCACCGGCTTGGTGGCGGAATACATAAAGTACCGTGTGTGGGGCCGATGCCGCACCCGGCCGGCCACGTCGATATAGCCGCCCTGTCGGCGGTAGATCTCCCTATATCCCACGTGCACGGCACAGTCGTACATGGGCAGACCGCTATCCGGCAAAGAATCCAGATACCGATCCAACAGAGTAAAATCCATTATGCCTCCACCTCCAGTAGTTTTTCGTAGCCCACCCGTTTGGCGCCGTCGTCGGGGCCGCCGCGCAGATACACCACGCCGCAATACACAAAGCCATGCTTTTCCAGCATCCGCCGCATGGGGATATTCCCCTCGTGGGTGTCGATCCGCACGGAAGCAAAGCCGCCTGCACGGGCCTCACGGAAGATCTCCTCCATCATTTCGGTGCTGATGCCGCTGCCCCGTCGGTGCTGCGCCACCGTCACCCGATGGACCGCCGCGTAGGACGTGCCGTCGGTACGCCACTCCCCGTCGTAGATTCTGTCGTAATCCGGCTCGCCGTCGGTAAGGAAGCTGTAAGCGGCGATGATTTCTCCGTCCTCCTCGGCCACACGGCCGATGCCTCTCATCACGTCCTCGGCGGCGTTGTCCCCGTTTGGCACCCCGTTTTGCCACTGATCGATGCCGAGGGCGGCCATCGACACACGGGCCGCATCAAAAAGCATCCCGATGGCGGGCACGTCGGCGGGGCGGGAATGACGGAATATCATAAAACAGTCCTGCATTTCTTCCATAATTTATACCTGTATGATAGCACATCGCACCGAAAATGTCAAATATTCCCCGCCGCCACAGTTTTTTTACATATCCACTCCTTTACAAACGGAAAATTGTGCTGTATAATAGGGATACAGCATATACTGATACAAAGCGATGATCGGAAAGAATCGGATAATTCGCCCGCCAAAGAGAGTTGCCGCCATGGGCTGAAAGCGGCATCGCGTGCCGTCCGGCTGTGCATCCGTGAGCTTGCCCTGCGAAGTTTTTTGAGTGGGGCACGTAATCCGGCGTTAACGGAATCAAAGATCCAATAAGAGTGGAACCGCGCGCCGTCGCCTCTTGCCTGTCATGAGGGATGGCTTTTTGTTTTTATTTGAGGTATTTATGAAAAATCATTCCATCCACATCCACGTCTGCCTGCCGAAAAACGCAGAGGGTGCAAAGGACACCGCCCAAAAGGTGTCCCGCCTGTGCCGATCCGCTATGAGTTTCGCCCGGGAGATCCGCCGGGATATCGACGCCATCTGCGAAAGAGATCCTGCGGCACGCTCCCGCACGGAGGTGCTGCTCCTCTACTCGGGCCTGCACGCCTTGATGCTGTATCGGCTGTCCCACGCTCTGCACCGCCACGGCAACTTCTTTGCCGCCCGTCTCGTGAGCCAGAGTGCCCGGTTCCTCACCGGCATTGAGATCCATCCCGGTGCTGAAATCGGCGAAGGTTTGTTCATCGACCACGGCTCCGGCGTGGTCATCGGCGAGACCGCCATCATCGGCGATAACTGCACGATCTATCAGGGCGTCACCCTGGGCGGTACCGGTAAGGACACGGGCAAACGCCATCCCACCCTGGGCAACGGCGTCATGGTGGGTGCCGGCGCCAAACTGCTGGGCAACTTCACCGTAGGTGACGGTGCCAAAATCGCCGCGGGCGCTGTGGTGCTGGGCGACGTTCCCGCAGATACCACCGCCGTGGGTATTCCCGCACGGGTGGTACGCCGCTCCGGCAAAAAAGTCTGCGACGAGTTCGACCAGACCCACATTCCCGATCCCGTATCCCAGGAATTGTGTCGGTTGAGTGTAAAGCTCCAGCTGTTGGAAGACAAAATCAAGGAAATCGAAAACATATCCCCGGACAAGGAGGAAAAATAACGAACGATGAAATGTCCGAAATGTCAAAACGATAATTACGAAGGCGCCCGCTTCTGTACCCATTGCGGCTTTGTGCTTCCCCGGGAATCCCGGGCAAAGAAATTCTTTATAGCCCTCCTCCACGCATTTTTGTACGTGGCCCTCTTTATGGGAATCCAGACCGTAATCACCTTTATGTACAGCTTTGCCCTCTCCTTCAGCTTGGTGGGAAGCATACTCTTCTCCGGCAATCTGGACGCCTATGACGCGGAGCTGATCACGGAGCAGCTGATGAATCACGTCTATGAAAATCTGCACACGGTTATGCTGATCGCCGGACTGGTCACCGTGCTGGCTCTGGCCATCTCCTTCCGTATCCGCCATAAGGACGCGGTAAAGGAAATGCACGTTTCAAAAATTCCCCTGATCCGTGCCCCCTGGTACGTGGTATTGGGCATCTCCCTGCAGCCCGTCACCAATTTCCTTCTGGGCTTTTTGCCCGAGAGCCTTTTGAACGACTTCGCGGAGACCAACACCCTCAGCTACACCACCGGCCCTTTGGGTATTAAGCTTCTGAACGTGGTGATCCTGACCCCCATCGTGGAAGAGCTGATCTTCCGGGGCCTGGCCTTCACCCGCATGCGCCGGGGAATGAGCACGACGCTGGCCGTTCTTATCTCCGCCGCCGTTTTCGGTGCCGTCCACGGCCATCCCGTATCCTTTATCTACGCATCCGTTCTGGGCGTGGTACTGGCCTGGCTCATGCTGAAAAACAACGACTCCGTCATTGCCCCGATTTTGTGCCATGCAGGCTTCAACGGCGGCAGTTATCTTCTCCAGCTTCTTTTGGGCGAAAGCGAAAGCACTCCCCTGTATCTGGCGGTGACCGTGGCCTCCCTGGCCATGCTGATCCTCAGCTCCTTTATGACGCTTCGCCCCATCCCGGATAAGGAATAAACAAGAAACCGAAAGGACAGAATATGAAACTCTACAACTCCCTCACTCACGAGAAAGAAGAATTTATCCCCCATGAGCCCGGCAAGGTGAAGATGTACACCTGCGGTCCCACGGTATACCATTTTGCCCACATCGGCAACCTCCGCTCCTACATTATGGAGGACGTTTTGGAAAAATATTTCCGCTATGCAGGATACGACGTAACCCGTGCCATGAACATCACGGACGTGGGCCATCTGACCAGCGACGCGGACACCGGTGAGGATAAGATGCTGAAGGGCGCCAAGCGGGAAAAGAAGACCGTTATGGAGATCGCCCGCTTCTACACCGACGCCTTCTTCGCGGACTGCGTGAAGCTGAACGTGAAGCGTCCCGACATCGTGGTGCCCGCCACCGACTGCATCGGCGACTTCATCAAGATGATCGAGGATCTGCTGGCGAAGGATTACGCCTACATCTCCGGCGGCAATGTATATTTTGATACCTCCAAGCTGGAAAAGTATTACGTATTCAACAATTTTGAAGCGGATGACTTGGAAGTGGGCGTCCGTGAAGGTGTGGAGGAGGACGTAAGCAAGCGGAACAAGACCGACTTCGTGCTCTGGTTCACCAAATCCAAGTTTGACGATCAGGAACTGAAATGGGAAAGCCCCTGGGGCGTAGGATACCCCGGCTGGCACATCGAATGCTCCGCCATCAGCGTGAATCACCTGGGTGAGTATCTGGACATCCACTGCGGCGGCATCGACAACGCCTTCCCCCATCACACCAACGAGATCGCCCAGTCCGAGGCTTATCTGGGTCACCCCTGGTGCAACTACTGGTTCCATATTCTCCATCTGAACACGTCCAGCGGTAAGATGAGCAAATCCAAGGGCGAGTTCCTCACCGTATCGCTTCTCGAGGAGAAGGGATACGATCCCATCGTGTACCGCTTCTTCTGCCTCCAGTCCCACTACCGCAAGTCCCTGGTCTTCTCCTGGGAGGGATTGGACAATGCGGTGACTGCTTATGACAAGCTGATCGCCCGCATTGCGGCACTGAACCCCGAGGACAAATCTGCCGCCGACGGCGAGGCGGAGAACGCGCTGCGTGCCACCTTCCGCGAGGCTATGGACAACGATCTGAACACGTCCCTCGGCGTCACCGCCCTGTACGACGTATTGAAAGCCCCCATCTCCGACGGAGCCAAGCTGGCATTGCTTGCTGAGTTTGATGCGGTGCTGTCTCTGAATCTCCTCTCTAACGCCGAAAAGAAGCGCGGGGAAAATGCCGCACCGAAGGCAGACAGCGATCTGACGGCCAAGATTGAAGCAATGATTGCCGAGCGTGCTGCCGCCAAGAAGGCAAAGAATTACGCCCGTGCCGACGAAATCCGGGCTGAGCTGACCGCCATGGGCGTGACCCTGAAGGACACCCCCGCCGGAACGGAATATACGATCGGGTAAGAAAACGAAGAACTATGAGCTTGCTTCGCAAGCGATAAGAGTTATGAAGCTCGCTGCGCTCGCCGTTATGAGCTTGCTTCGCAAGCGATAAGAGTTATGAGGCTCGCTGCGCTCGCCGTTATGAGCTTGCTTCGCAAGCGTTATGAGTTTACAGTTATATAACTCATAACTCATAACTTGCCGCAGGCAATCATAACTCTTAACTCATAACTAAAAAGGCTGTTGCGATACGCAACAGCCTTTTTCTTACACATTGTCGTCTGTCAGGCGGATGATCCATTTCCGCCGCAAAAAGTGGATCAGACACACCGTGCCCTTCAAAATATCCTCCGCCGCGAACATGATCACCACGATCCAGAAGAAGGGGAGATGCAGCCAAAGTCCGGCCGCCGCCACCGCGGGAATGCCCACCAGGTACAAGGTGCCCATCTCAATAATACATCCCGTCTTCGTATCACCGCCGGCGCGGAATATACCGCAGATCGCCGTGTAGGGGATCATACGCATAGCCAGCCAGCAGCCGTAGAAGGCCAGAAGGGCGGACGCTACCGCACGGGAGCCCTCCGTTTCAATGGCGAACAGAGAAAGCAAGGGATTCCGCACCAGAAGAACTACCATACCCATCACCAGTCCCGTCAGGGGCGTGGCAATGAAGAATCGCTTGGCGGTCTGGTACGCCACCTCCGTCTCCCCTCGGCCCACCGCCTTGCCCACCATGATGGCGGAGGCGTGGCAGATGCCCACGAAGAACACGAAGAACAACTGCTGTACCGTCTCAAACAGGGCGTAGCCGGAATACTCCTCCGTGCCCTGCCGTGCCAGCACCATAACGTAAATATTGGTACCCACAGCCCACATGGTTTCGTTGAGAAATACGGGCGCGGCAGTCTTGAAAAACTTGCCCACAAAGGAGCCGGACACCGACAGATATTCCTTCAAGGGAGCCCGCACGGGATTCTTTCCGAAGGTGAAGAAAAGGAACACAGCCAAAGCCTGTACCACGCATCCCGTTACCGTGGCAATGGCCGCACCCCGCACGCCCAGGGCAGGGAAACCGAAGTGGCCGGAGATCAGACAGTAATTGAGGAAGGTGTTGACCACCACGCTGATAACGGAAGAAACCAGGGGGACCACCACTTGTTCCGTGGCGCGCAATGCCGCGCACGTCACCTGAGAATACATAATGAACGGTGCCGCAAAGGCCAGAATCTTCAGATATTCTACCGCCAGGGCGGCCACATCCGCTTCGGGGCCGAACAGGCTCACGCAGAAGCCGGGGGCCAATCCCAGAGCAAGAGCGTACAAAAACGCCAGAATCAGAGAGGAAATGAGAGCCGTACCGTGGGTGCGGCGAATTCCCCGCCGATCATTGACACCCCAGAACTGGGAGATCAAGGTAGCGGAGCCGGAGCAAAAGCCGAAGGACATTACGTTCAGAAGGAAAGTAAACCGGCCTGCCACGCCCACCGATGCCACGGCGGTGTTGCCGAGAGGCACGATCATTGCGGTGTCGATCAGGGATGCGCAGGAGGTCAGCAGATTCTGCAAGGCAATGGGCAGCGCCAAAGCCAGAGCCGTCCCCCAAAATCCCTTCTTCAAAGATGTATCCATTTTCCCTCTCCTTACGATATACTCATAACAACTGTTATTATACCACATAAGCCCGTTCTTGAAAAGCCCCTTTTCGATTTATCCCCCGGGGCTCTTGTCAAATTAATAAACATATGATACAATTAGAAAAAATTACAAACGGAAAGGGACGCTCCATGATTCCTACCCTTACCGATATGATCCGCCAGGGCGGATTTTTCTGCCCTGTCTGCAAAAAAAAGCACGAGATCGATCTGCGCCGTCTGCATCTGTGCCGCGGTGCCATTGAAAAACTCCCCGAGGAGATCCGCCTGGCCGGCGGCACAAGGGTGTTCCTTTTGGCCGATCCGAACACGTGGACAGCCGCCGGGGAAAAAGCGATGAATCTGCTCACCGAGGCAGGCATCCCCACCGACGTATGCGTCCTGTCCGACTCTCATCCCGCGCCGAACGAAGAATCCCTGGGTGATGCCGCCATGCATCTCCAGCCTGTACACGATTTGATTCTGGGCGTGGGCGGCGGCGTCATCAACGATATCTCCAAAATGCTGGCACACACTGCCCGCCGACCCTATATTTATCTTCCCACCGCCCCCTCCATGGACGGATTTGCTTCCGCCACCGCCTCTGTGGACCTGCGGGGATTGAAGCGCTCCCTCCCCTCTGCCGCCGCCGTGGCCGTTTTGGCCGATACGGATATTCTATCGGCCGCACCCGTGCCCATGATCCGGGCAGGTATCGGCGATATGACCGCAAAGATCATCAGCCTGGCGGAGTGGAAGCTGGGTCACATCATCACCGGTGAATACTACTGCCCCACCGTGGACGCCATGGTAGCGGACTCCCTCGCCCGGGTGATGCAGTGCGCCAACGCCGCCGTGCAGGGCGATCCCGATGCCATCGCCACCCTGACGGAGGGTCTGATCCTCACCGGACTGGCTATGCGCTGCGCCGGCGTTTCCCGCCCCGCCTCCGGATGTGAGCACTACTTCTCTCACTTGCGGGATATGCGGGCCCTGGCCTTCGGCACCCCCGCCGATTTCCACGGAACCCAGTGCGGCGTGTCTGTTTTGCCCCTGTTGCGGCTGTATGCCGCCCTCGCAAACGTTACACCCGATCGCGCAAAGGCACTCGCGCACGCCAAGGCATTCCGCTATGAAGAGCACGCCGAAGCACTGCGCCGTTTTGTGGGCGCCGGCGCGGAGGAAATGATCGATTTGGAATCCCGCGAGGGGAAATACGCCACCGACCGGCACGCTGCCCGCCTGGAGATCATCCTCTCCCGTTGGGAGGAGATTCTGGACGTGGTGAGAAAACTGCCCCGGGAGGAAGAGCTGGCCGCCTTCTATGAGGAGATCGGCTTCCCGAAATCCCCCGCCGAAATCGGCATAGGCGATGAAGAGCTCCGCGCCTGCCTGCGCTTTGCCGGCGATATCCGGGACAAATACGTGCTCCCCCGACTCCTGTGGGATCTGGGATTGTCGAAGGAAATCACCCTATAAATACAAAAAACGTCTTGCAATCCGCCATGCGGTGTGCTATAATGGTATCCGGAAACGGGATACCGTTATACGGAGGCGTAGCTCAGCTGGTCAGAGCGCACGGTTCACATCCGTGAGGTCATGGGTTCGAGCCCCCTCGTCTCCACCACTCATTATCACGTAACGTGGTATATAACAAGAAACGCCTTATGGCTAAGCTTTGCTGGCCATAAGGCGTATTGCTTTCTTCAGCCAAGGCTCGGCTTGGCTGACGATTTTAGGAAAAACTATGGAAATTGAGGACAAAACAAGTAAGCACAGCTTTTGGCAAGGATCGCCATAGGCTGTGCTTTTTGTCTTTGTATTCCCTCAAAAACGCGCGATTGCGTTTTGGCCTTGTCCTGCAAGGGAATTCTCACGTATTTTTTGCGTGTTTTGTGCGCGTTTGGCACGCAATAAACGCTACTACTCGGACAGGGGTTGGTTACCACTTTGCTTCTATTGGTATATTTTCGCACACAACCTCACAAAGATTTGGCTTGCTGGTCGCCTCATTGTACTCACTAATCAGCTTTTCTCGCAATCCTTTGATTTGATTTTCTACATATTCTTTGGTCACTTTTGTCAGTCGGAGTAGGGTTTCCTGATTCTGCTTATACAAGTATTTTGTGCGGATGGTTAGCTCCGCAATATCTTCCGCTTCTCCTGTAGTTGTATCAACAGTTAAACCAATAATATTCTCCCTAAAATTAATCTGATCGTGAGCGATTACCGTGTTTCGTGCATCATAAAATTTTGAAAAATAACCTGTTAGATCCTGTCCCCCATTGTTTTCGCATATCTGCGGAATACTTTTGTACTATCAAGACAACAACGTCCCATGTTTCTTGGATTTGAAAAACACTTCACCACCCCAAAACATCCATTAATCCATATAATCATAAACTTGTTTCCTCCGCAATTCAAGGTTTTCGCACAGTGTTAAATGATTATTCTCACCTTAGCAACATATGGTGGGTAAACCTATGCTCGGTACTTCTCCGCCTATCGCCTGCTTGACCTATTAAAAATTGTTAGCATAAACTCTTTTCCATATATCCGCACGTGAATGGAAAAAAGTCAAATTTATGTGTACCCGTATGTACAAAGCCAAATGATTCATACCATCTTTTCAAGACTAAATTTTCTTCAACGATACCTATGTTCATCTTATTACAGTGCAAATCCATTGCAACCTGAAAAGCGTTCCTTAAAAGCTTTTCACCAATTCCTTGATGTCTATATGAAGGGATTACACATAAATTATTCAACTCGCACTCATTATCATCTTGCAATAATAAAGAATAGTATCCAACAATAGTTCCCTTGACATAGAATGCATACATAGGCCTATTCTCTTTAACTAAATGCCAATTCAATCTTTCCTCAGTTGTTGCAAACGCTGTAAACCTCGGTGCATTTTCTACGGTCAAACCAAATTCATCCGCGACAGTTGAAAAACTCTCTTTTATTACTTTTACACATTCAGGAATATCTTTCGCTTCTACCTTTTTGATCATAATTAAAACCTCGTCAAATCCCAGTTAATCTAAACACTTTTCGTACCATAGCGGCATACGATGTACAGCGTTACGCCTTGTACTTCTCCGCCTGGAGATTGAACATATAGGCATACTTTCCGCCGAGCGCCATCAGTTCTTCGTGGGTACCGGATTCAATGATCTTTCCTTCCTCGAACATATAGATCCGATCCGCATGGCGCGTGGTCGAAAGTCGGTGGGAAATAAATATCACGGTTTTCTGATTCGCATAGGAAGCAATGGCCTGATTGAGTGCATACTCCGCATCCGGGTCCAATGCACTGGACGGCTCATCCAAGATAATCAGATCTGCATCCTTGAAGAAGGCACGGGCAATTGCCACCTTCTGCTGCTCACCGCCGGACAACTGCGTACCACTGTTATCAAACTCACGGGTAAGCGGGGTATCGAGGCCGTCAGGCAACTTCTGCAGTTTATCACCAAACGTACTCTTTTCCAGAGCACCCCGCACCTTCTCTTCCATATCCTCCGTGTATACGCCGCCGGCCACATTCTCCGCCAGCGTAGCGGCAAATATGCGATAATCCTGGAATACAGCGGCCACGCGGTTGCGCAGCTCGTCCAACTTGTATTCCTTTATATCCTTCCCGTTATACAGAATCTCACCGCTATCCGGATCGTACAAGCGCATGAGCAGTTTAGTCAGCGTAGTCTTGCCCGCACCGTTATAGCCAACGATGGCGATCTTCTCCCCACGGCGGATTTCCAAATTCACATCCTCCAAAGCATGGACTGACTCTTTACCCGGATAAGAGAATGTTAAGCCGCGCAAGCTCAAGGATTTCATCGGCGGCACGGGTTGTTCCCCGCTTTGAATTTGCGGCTCGCACTCCATAAAGTGCCGAATCTTCTCCACAAAGATACCATGCTCGTGGTATTTCATAATGCGATGGATCAAATCGCTAATCAGCCAGGACATGGTCCAGATGCCATTCATAGCCACAGCGAAACCGCCCAACCCTACCGTGCCTGTGATCATCACTTTATACAGGATCAAAAGCAGCGGTGCACCAGTTCCGACAACGGACACAGTATTCTGTGCAGCACTTATCATAAACCGCCTTTGTCCGAATTTTCGTTCCACTTCTTTGATCTTTTCTGTATTGCCATCCAGTTCATGGAGCAGATTTTTACTTACCCGGGTAACACGCATCTCTTTGGCATAGTCTTGCAGACGGAACACACGATTGATATACTGTGTTTTCCGGTTCAGCGGATTAATACTCTCACTGTACTTGAGATTCAACCGATTACGGCAGGAGGTCAGAAAAATTTCCAACGCCGCGATTCCCAAGATAACAACCGCCGTCACTATATCCACACTAAAGAGTACGCCGGTTAAGGTAAAGGAAGCCACAACGCGGTTGATCAGTTTGCCCGTATCCTCCAAAACGCCAGCAGCGTGGGAAAAAGACTTATCCATTGCCCAAACGAAATCATTGTAGAAAACGGGATCGTCGTAACGGGATATATCCAACCGCACCGCCTGCTTGAACAAATCCTTATGTATGGCAAGATGGAGTTTTTCCTGAACGATAGCGTGATAATAGTTCCAATACCAGAAATGGAACACATAGAACAACAGCAAGTAAACTGCATACGCCAGAACTACACCGACCGCCTGGCGGAATGCGACACCGTCGCCCAAGGCATCCAGCAAATTCTTTGTATAGATGATGCCCATAGAGTTGTTTATGCCCCAAATAACACCCTCGAGAATCATCCAGATAACATAACCGGGGGTATATTTCCATACGAACCCCATCATCCAAAGATTGTTTTTCAACACATTCTTCGGGGATGTGCGATTCTTTTTCTCGCTCATACTGTCACCTCCGCGTAATTCTCTGCCTGATGGCGGAACATCTCAGCATATCGGCCGTTCAACTCCATCAGTTCCCTATGAGTGCCGGCCTCGGCAACTTCTCCGTTTTCCATAAGATAAATTCGATCAGCAGACACAGCCGAGGACAAGCGGTGGGAGATGAATATCATACCGCAATCCCGGCATGCCTCACTCATTCTTTCGTACATCTCGTGCTCCGCTATAGGATCCAGAGCACTGGAGGGCTCATCCAGAATAACAAAGCGATTGCTCTTGGAATACACGTGAGCGATGGCCAACTTCTGCTGCTCACCGCCGGACATCTGCATACCGTTCGGATCAAATTCTTTCGTCATCACGGTGTTTTCGCCATTTTCAAAGTCTTTCACCTTCTCATACAGGCCGCTCTTTTTCAAGGATTCTGTGATAACCTCATCATCCTCCTGAGTGCGGGGGCGCAGGAGCACATTCTCCGCCACAGGCAAGGCAAAGAGGTGAAAGTCCTGCATAACAGCAGAGAAGGTATCCCGGTATTCCTGCAAAGCGAAGTCGGATATTTTCACACCGCCGTATGTAATTTCACCCTCCGCGTCGTACAAACGCAAGAGAAGTTTAACCAGCGTGGTTTTACCGGCGCCATTGTGACCCACGATGGCGATTTTTTCTTTTTCCCCAAACCGCATGGAGATATTACGCAGAGTATATCCCTCAGCCCCTTCATACCGGAAGGAGACATTGTTCAAAACGATATCTCCGCCCTCAGGCAGCGGCTTGTCGCCGTCGGTAATTTTGGGGGCATAGTCTAGGAATTTCCGTAAATTTTCAATATAGAGAGCATTGTCTTGGAAGCTTAGAAACGAATCGGAAAAGTTGTTTAGAGACTGCGCAACCGTACTAATGGAATCCACCACGACCACACAGTCTCCGTATCCCATAGTACCTGCACCAAGTGTCTTCCAGATAGCGTATGTAGTTGCGCTCAATGGAGTCAGCAAATTAAGACACTCCACCTTCAGATAGTTTAGCGTAGCCACCCGGAAACCGTACTTTTTTATGATGCCAATCACACGGTTGCCGGAATCCCGGAATCGCTCCAGCATTAATCCCGGCATATTGGAAAGCCGCATTTCTTTGGCATAATCAGACAGATAAAAGGTACGCCGGGTATACTCCTTACGCCGATTCGCCGCGGTCATTTCCATTTTCCTGTTGTATGCAATTTTGTTCGCAACCGCAGTAATCGGAAAACAAAGCAGAGGGAACAACGCAAAGAGCAGCAATATAGGATCAATGGCAACGAGCAATCCAAAATTGGCTGAAAAGCTGGTAATTACATAAACAATATTCACTATAGAATTCATTACAGCTTGAGCACGGGATGTACATTCATCTATGGCTTTGACATACGTATCGTAATACTCCGAATTCTCATAGCAGCCCAGCTCCACTTGAGCCGCCTTCTCGTAAACCACTTTACGAATGTCGTTCGTTAGTTGGCAGTTTTTGACGTAATATATTTTACTATAGAAAAACGATTGACTCCAAAACAAAACAAGTCTGGCAGCAAGACACACCAAAACAAATACCGCAATACTGGAAAAGCTCTTTCCTTCTGCGATTCCATTCAAGGCATAGCGAAGCATATACGTGTATGTCAAAAACGAGGTAACTGCTTCCAGTACAGCAAAAATTATTTCACAGGCCAGCAGCCCCGGCACACTGCGATGTACCATCCGCAGCACAAAAATATTATTCGATATGATTCGCCGAATGGGCATTTTTATCTTATCGGATTCTTTCTTCTTAAACAATTGAGAAAGTTTCATATTGTCTCTTTATACCTCCGTAATGGTTCTCCTGGTTGCAGCATATCACCGCAATGAGGAAATGTAAAGGGAGCGTTAGTTGAACGAGCCCCACTTTTCACGTGAGGTATTCCAGCCACTCCGTTTTCAGTTCTTCATACGCTTTTCCAAGGTTTGCAGCTATATCCTGTGTGTGATATGCTTCAAAAACATTCTCGATGCCATATGTATCGGCAAGATAAATCACCAATGAGGTGGCCTGCGCATAGGTCAAATCCCCCCCAAATCCGGTATGTTTTTTCTTGTTGATCGTCTTATATATTTCCCCGAGCGTTGTATTCTTTATTGTATCCAGCTCCAATTTGGCCACGGTATCCATATACAAACGCATATCGAAACTCTCTATGCGATCCAATTTTCCACCGTTGGCGATATACTGTTTATAGATCTCAATATAGCTTTGGGCATATAGGTCCCCCGCTTCTGCGCGCTCATTGAAATAACCGCGTTGCGCCATCGTCAGAAGCTGAATATAGCTCGTGGTGATCTGGTCATTAAACCCCAGATAGCGGCCAAAATAATTGCAGATTCCCTCGCTCAGCCAAATATGTTTATCTTCCCGAATGCCCATAGCATGTACCGCTTCGTGCAGTGCTGAGGTAGAATCATTGATATACATATTGCCGGACGGATAGCTGGTGATAGAGGCTGTACTGCCATCAAATGTCATGTAGTAATCAAAAGCCCGTTCTGTATCCAGCCCTTTATCCAATCCGTTATCCTTCAAATGTTGGATCATCTTGTGCAAACCGGTAGTATTATAATATAGAAATGCATGATACTGTGATGGAGCACCTACTCCAAAATCTTTGAAATAATACGTCACACGATCAAATGCGATGATGTATTGATATGTACTGTTCGATGAAAACTCCATCGATGCAAGCAGTGTTTCCACCGCCGGAGACTGGGTATAGGCAATATCCAATCCCAGAGATTGCAGATAGGCAGTTTTGTATTCAATACGTTTGTCCATATCGAGCAATGCTTCGCTGCCGTAGTTTTCGTAAATAAAACGGAACAGCGCTGCCGCCACTGTGGATGATTTTTCCTGATCGTAAGTGAAAAAATGATCGTATAAGGTCAAATATGTTAAATTTGCAGGATTTCCAAAAAACTCCTTGAGATTCTGTGCTTCGTCCCCACGTTCATACGCATCAAGTCCGTATGTTAGCCATTCTTCGCCGCATTCGCGGACGGCCGCAAACGGGTCTTCTTGCAATACAGTTGTATCTGCCACAGTACTATCAATGGGATCTGTATCCAGTGGTTGCGTACTGACAGAATCTGTGTGCGTACAGGCGCAGAGTAACACGGCAAGGACTAAAAGCGTAGGCAAGATTATATGCTTACTATTCATAGAAGATCACCTTTCATTTTTTAAATACATTTTCTCTTTTTCTGCACCGATTCTTCTCCCAGTGGGCATGTGCCATTTTCAAACAGAATACATACAAGCCGGCAACGTACAGCATCCAAACAATAGCGCCTGCTACTTGTACGACTGAGTTCTGTATCACATAATTGGGGACAAAATCGATGAAGAACGAGACAGACACCAACACGAAGGACGCCCCTGTTTTTCCCATAACGGCAGGAGGAACAACCGCAATCACTCCGGTGGCAATGACAAGAAATATTGCTTCCGGCTTGGCGTATTTTTTCAGGTGTTGAAGAAGCAATTCTTTTTCCGTTATTTCCTGCTCAGTGGCTTTCAAGTAAAACATTTTATAATCCCCATTGCCAAGAAAATATATTTTATAAAAGGGGAAAACGAAGCCAAGCGTCATGCTCAAATCAAACACCAAATCTCTCCACATTCGGTGATCCGCACTTTCATAAACCAAAGATCTAACCAGTGTGTTGGCTAACAGCATGCAGACAAATGCTATACTGAACACGGCAAAATTCGACAAAAAGAAGCGAAACAATCAGCTAAAGAAGTCTTTCATAGCATTACCTCCTGTTATCAGTAACACATTTCTATTTTCTAAAATGATTATACAATAATCACCAAATGTTGTCAAGAACAGATTAGCATTCCATACAAATCACCTGGAATTCTACAGGCAATGCGGAGAATCCCTTGACTATTTTTAAGATGAATGTTACAATACTTATTGAAACAGAGGTGATTACGTTGAAGAGCATTCGATTTTTGAAAGATCCTGGCTACACCTACGATCTTCTCTATATCTTCATCCATTATTTTAACAGAGAATATGTTTTAGCCAACTTTTCCAATTTTAATAAATATACCGAAGACGTCCGTTTTTCCGAAAAAATGCTGGAGGAGTTCACTGATATCCCGGAGGAATTGCGTCTTTTCTTCCACATCGATGACAATCCCCTCACCGTTATTACGGAATTTTACTATAAACCCCACCGTGACGATTTCTTGAAGGGAACCTATAGCTTGGCTACCATTCAGAATGAACTGATGAATTACGATCAAGTTGTTATGAATGTACTGCGGCACTACTTTCGGAACGAGCCTGCGGAAACCATGCAAAAATGCAAGGAATCCCTCCCTGCCGCCAATGCGCTGATCAAAAACTCCTCACTGGATACCCGTGTAAAAAGTGCTCTGTACTCGTTTTTAATCGATCCTATTCCTGTAATCCAGCGCTTGTCCCACGAGTTGATGGCCAAGGAATTCCTGCTCTCCAAGCAATATGAGAAGAATTCTGCCTTGATGCGCTCACTGCAGGAGAACTTCGATTTCCTCGATTTTGCTGAGAAATTAAGGATGGACCCCCAGAGTTCCACCGACATTGACATATATGATGAAGTGGTCGTCACGTTTTGTTATAATCACAAGAACCACTTATGCACGTATTTTTTTAAGGATACGGTCTTGGTCGTTATGGGGCACGATTACATCGACACCTTGCAATACCTGATCGACAAAAAATACACTCCCAAGCTGAACGAGTTCGGCACGGCGGTATCTGAGGAAAACCGGGCGGCCATCCTGCGATTTCTTCACGAAAAAGGAGAGGCATCCATCAAGGAAGTGGAACAAGCCCTGCATTTGGCAGGCACCAATGCCTACTACCACCTGAATCTCATGATACGCGCCGAACTGATAAAAACCCGCAACAGCGGAAGAAAGATTATGTACAGTATCAATCATCAATACTTTACAGCACTGATCGATGTGTTAAAAAATTACTGCGACGATGCCCCAAAAAAGCAATAACTCGCCCCAATGGAAGAAACATACATAAGCAGCAAATCCGAACTATTTCGTAAATCGAAAATGGTTCGGATTTGCTTTTGAATCATAATATAGATACCGCCGGAAGCAACCATGAAGGATGCTTCCGGCGGTGTTGCTGTTATTCTTTTTCAGCCATTTTCTTTGCCCGTTCGATGTATTTCTTGAAACGCTCCTCGTTGCGAACGGGATTGAACCATTCCCAACCGCGCGGTGCGGTCATACCATAGTACATAAGGTCACAAGTTCCTTCAAACAAGTGATCGTAAGTGATAGGTTCTATTGTATCATCGGGAAGTCTGATTTGCCCTTTACCCTTTACAACCTTAATACCACCATAAATCAGAGGATCACCTACGTCCATTTCAGTACCATCGGGAATACTATCCCATTTGGGATATGCTTCAAAGGCTTTTTCAAGCCACTCATATCCTTCCTCTTTCTTTCCGCAGCCAAACAGGGCACACGCGGTACGGAAGCTTGTGCTTGCATAATGCCCGAGCCAAGCATCGGGGACGAAACCATCGCCAAGTCCTTCCATTATTTTCAGACGATACTTATTCCAAGCTACCGCTTTTTCTTGCGCAGCCCAATATCTCGACGGGCGACCAAAGAAATGACACAACAGATGGAAATTGTTAACGTCGTGGCAAAGGCGGCTTTCTTTATGTTTACCTGCATCCCATAAACGATCTTCTACAACCTCTGCTTCGATTGCGCTGTATTGTGTTATGGGCGGCGGAAGTTCACGAATACCCGTGCGATCTGCAAATATAACAATATCTCCGTCCTCATCAGCCACATAAGCATATTCTACCGCGCCCACAAATCCGTCGGTCAGATCGAGTGCATCATATCGACGTACAAGACCGTCAGCAAGAGGCATAAATCCTTCGCCAACACCTTCGTAAGAGGTCAACTCGTAAACTGCAGTTCTTGCACCACCGCAATATTCATTCTCGGTACGAACGATTCCGATTCCTTCGGCAAAATAGTAAACCTTCTTACCTCCACGATATGACCATCCATCTGCCATACCGCCGATATCAAGACAAAGCTTGAAGCAGTTCTCAAAGGTTCCGGCTTTCGTGGTAATCGTTCCGCCATTCTCGCAGATAATTTGCGTTCTTACATCGCGCGACCACTTTGTGTATTCAATGATGGGTGTTGCTCCAACACACCACTCATCCGACCAAATGCAGTTCGTTGCATCCTGCAAAATTCCCAAAATATCATTATAAAGAATGGGATCTTCCGCAGTGCCCATACTACCCGTATTCTTCCATTCAAACGACCAACGATAGTTATGAGAAAAATAGAGGGTATCTTTTTTCTTCTGAGCTACATTTTTCGAAAAGAAGTTCCAATGACCGGTTGCCGTGTATTCGGAATTAAAGGTTGTATCGGTAGAAAGTATTCGTCTTGCAACCGATGCTGCAGCCTTTGTATGTGCCTTTTCCATCGGCGTCACAGCAAGTTGCTCTGCACGTTCGATGGCAGGATAAACGTCACAGATGAACTCTCTGCCTTTCTTTTCATCACAATAGTCACATCGTATCTGACCGATCATTTCAAGCCAAGAATTATCATTGTACTTGTGACGAATCAAATTCTCCCACGAGGAAATGATAACTTTTTCATCATTTGCAAAAGATACGGTAAATATCAACTCCGAAGTAATTGATTCGGGATCGTGTCCGGAAACATATTCCCACGTGTTGCCCGCATCAAACGGCAACAAGCCTTTTTGAGTTTTGACATGATAGTCCTTGAGCAAATAAGATTCCGTTATGCCATCGTTTGTATGATCGTGTCTTACGATTCCAATGCCGTCCTTGTAGTAACTCTTGAATATCGACTTTCCATCATCATCCCAAAGCTTTGTGATCCAAAGTTGACAATTTTCAAATTTGCCGCATGGTGTTTCCACAGTTTCGCTGTCTGAAACAAAGGAAAGTGTCGCTCCGTCAGTACCCACAAAAGTTTCTCCGAGAGAAATATCCGCAAAGAATTTTCCGTCACACCTTGATGAACCGCGGAATATGTGCCTTACGGTTCTATCAATTGAATTCATGTATCCTTCGCCAAATCCTTCGCTGTTCCAAAAGCAAAGATTGTTATTAATCAATCTGTATTCTTCAGCATTTGCTCCTATAAGGTATCGTTTTTCACTTTTATCCTTATAGTCCGATGCAAGTATTTCTTCCATCTTTCGTGCGTAAGGCACAAGAATACAGTAAGCATCCTCTTTTGAGAGAATTGTTTCTACCTTGTCATATGCGGCGCGCCCATCCTCTACCTTTCCCTCGCGGAAAAGATTATAGCCAAGCCAAAACCACTCACGTCCAAGAGCCTTCACAAATCCCGCTTTATCAAGACGAGGAATTTGTTTGTCGCGAATAAAGTCAATGCGAGCTCCACCATATACTTTGGAATCCTCGCGAGCCACGATAAAAGTCATTACCTCCTCGTTCTTACCTTCCATAGCGGCATCGGCAATGCGAGCAAACAACGCATCGTTCTTCTCGCCGGGAAGCCACCACCAGCCGCGCATCAGCACATCTGCGAGCGCGTACTGCTTTTCTCTGCATTCGGGAAGTTCTTCTACCTCACGAAGCACTTCCTTGTATACCTTTTCAAAACCGCTCTTGTCATTCTTGACCTGCCATGATTTCAGTTCTTCCACTTTCTTCATAACACGCACGACAAGAGTATCACTATACTTTTCATTCATTGCGCAAAGTTCCTTTCTGATTCGTTTTCTGCCATCGTGAAGCTGCCACTTGACCGTTCCCTCGGAAATCCGCATCCGGTCTGCGATTTCCGCGATAGAAAGATCCTCAAAGTAGTGCAGATGAATAATCTGCCGTACCTTCTCGGGCAGCTTCTCCAGGCTTTTGTCAACCTCGTATCGCTCCTCGGACAGCGCATACAGCTCAGCCGGATTTGCTGCTCCGTCGTCAGAGATATCCAGGTTTTCCACCACATCAAACGGAAGAAAGCTGCGGTATCTGGTGATCATGTTCATCGCACAGTTCTTAGCAATGCGGCACACCCAGGAAGCATACTTTTTCGCATCCTGCAAAGTATTCAACTTCATCCAGGCCGTAACAAAGGCATCCTGGGCGGCGTCTTCCGCCATAAAATGGCTTTTGGTAATGGACATCGCGGAGGAAACAACTGCTTTTTGATACCGTATGACCAAAACCTCATATGCCTTTTGCTCGCCAGCGAGTGTAAGCATTACCAAAGTTTCATCCGATTCATTATGATAGTACATATGCACTCTCCTTTCTTGGTGATCGGGAATTCCCATTCTTAAGCGCTTGTCTTTAAGACACAAATCAGAAGAAAAAGGTTGGGGACTTGAGATAATTATATCAAAGTTTTTTTAATCCGTCTATAAAAAAGTCCGCGGGAGCGGCCATTGCGGTTACTCCCGGCGGTGTTTTTATAAACCACATGCTAAAGAGCACACTCAA
>JBGVKV010000070.1:0-11838 GCA_045123975.1 Eubacteriales bacterium
GGGGATTGCAATAGTCCCGCCAAAAGATTCCCTCAAAATCCTCGATCCCACGCCCTATGCATAGAAAATCCCCCGCCGCCATACACATTAGCGAACAAATTCTGTATAAAGGAATCACCGTCTATGCAAAAGGGTCGCCGCTTTCTGTACAACGCCGTACTGCTGGCCGTCGTCAACATTGCCTTACGGCTCATCGGCGTCAGCTTCAACACCTTCGTCACCGCCAAGGTAGGGGCGGAGGGAATGGGGCTTCTGACGCTGGTCATGAGTGTGTACGGGCTGTCTGTGACCGTGGCCGCCTCCGGCGTCAATCTGGCGGCGGTACAGCTGACGGCCCGGGCCCTGGCCGAAAGCGAGGGGGAGAATTTCGCCCACGGCTCCGCCCGCCTGCGGCGGGTGATGCGGGGATGCGTTTTCTACAGCCTGCTCTTCGGCATCGGGGCTTCGGTGATTCTCTTCACCTTGTCCGACGGGATCGGCATCCATCTTCTGGGAGATGCGCGCACCGTTCCCTCCCTCCGCGTGCTGGCCCTCAGTCTGCCCGCCATCTCCCTCTCCTCCGCCATGGCGGGATATTTCACCGGGGTGCGGCGGGTGTACAAAAACGCCGTAGTCGCCATCACCGAGCAGTTTGTGAAGATCACTCTCACCGCTACCATTCTTCTGCTGCTGGCGCCCGCAGGGATCGAGTACGCCTGTCTGGCGGTGGTGGGCGGCGGTGCCGTAGCGGAGGGCGGCTCTCTTCTTTTGTCCTGGATTTTGTACCGGTGGGACAGCCTGCGGCGAAAAAAAGGCAGTGCCGCCGCCCTGCCCCCAGCCTTCCCACAGGTGTTTCGCACTGCCTTTCCCGTAGCGGTGGGAGCTTACGCAAGGCAAGGTCTGGTCAGTGCGGAGCATCTGGCCATCCCCTGGGGATTCCGCAAAAACGGGGCATCCGCCACTCAGGCACTGGCCTCCTACGGCACGCTCCACGGGATGGTCTATCCCCTCGTCTTTTTTCCATCGGCAGTGCTCAGCGCCTTTGCGGGCCTGCTGGTGCCGGAATTCGCCGAATTCCACGCCCGGGGGGATCGGGAAAAGATCCGTGAAACCGCCAGCCGCGTGATGCGGCTGTCCCTCTTTTTTTCCATCGGCGTGTCGGGAATCTTCATCAGCTTCGCTTACGAGATCGGCACGTCCCTGTACCCGGGCACGGATGCCGCCGCCCTGCTTGCCCGCATCGCGCCGCTGATTCCCGTGATGTATATGGATTCCGCCGTGGACAGCATGCTGAAGGGGCTGGGAGAGCAGCTTTACTGCATGCGGGTGAACATCGTCGATTCTCTATGCTGTCTGATTCTGGTGGTGATCCTGCTGCCCCGCTTCGGGCTGGGAGGATATTTCCTCGTGCAGTACGTGTGCGAGCTTTTGAACGCCACTCTCTCCATCGGTCGTCTGTTGGCAGTGACCGATCTGCGTCCCTCTGTGGGACAGTGGGTGTTCTATCCCTTGCTTTGCGTGATTGGCGCCACCTCCGCCGTGCGTTTTCTGTCCGCCGTTCCTTCTGTCCCCTGGATCGGCGCGGGCGGATCCCCGGCGGCACGGATGGCCGCCGCCATTCTTTTGTACTGCCTGTGCGCATCGGTCCCCCTGTGGATAAGAAAAAGAAAGACATGCACCGTATAAGACCTCCTGCGGGAGGTCTTTTCCTTTGATCCTTAAGAAATCTTAAACTGTTTGTTCTTTTCAATTAAAAACCGATCTGCTATAATAAACACAGAGCAAAGCGATCGGTGAGGTGATCCCTTATGTATAATATATTGATCTGTGATGATGAAAAGGATATTGTATCCGCTTTGGAGATCTATCTCCGAACCGACGGATACAAAACGTTTTCCGCTGCCAACGGAACGGAGGCTCTGGAAATCCTCTCACGGGAGGAGATCCATCTGGTGCTGATGGATATTATGATGCCGGTCATGGACGGACTCACCGCCACCTCCCGCCTGCGGGAGAAATACAACGTGCCCGTGATCCTGCTCACCGCCAAGGGAGAGGACGCGGACAAGGTTCTTGGGTTGAATATGGGCGCGGACGATTACGTGACCAAGCCTTTCCATCCGGCGGAATTATCCGCCAGAGTGCGCTCCCAGCTGCGGCGGTACACCACCCTGGGCGGTGCCCGTCAGGAGGATGAGATCCGCCTGGGCGGTATCGTTCTCTCGGAGCGGTCCCGTGCCGTCACGCTGGACGGGGATCCTTTATCCCTCACGCCTACGGAGTATGAGATTCTGCGGCTTCTGATGAGCCATCCGGGACAGATCCTTTCCCCCAAGGAAATCTATCGGCGGGTATGGAACGATCAGCCCTACGGAGCGGAGAGCACCGTGGCGGTGCACATCCGCCATCTGCGGGAGAAGATCGAGATCGATCCTGCCTCCCCCCGTTATCTGCGGGTGGTATGGGGCCATGGATACGTAATGGGAGAGAGTAAAAACGGAGGTGAAAAACAGTGAAAATTCTGCACAGCAGCGCAGCGAAAATACTGATCGGCACACTGGCGGTGATTGTTCTGCTGACGGCGGTGGCCGCCGCCATCGGTACCGTAGCAATATACGCCGGGGATATCCAACGGGTAAGTTTTTTCTATCTCCGTTCCGAAGTATTCCGCACTATGCTGATCCGCGAGCAAAACAACGTATGGAATGCGTATATCCGCGGGGACGATCCTGCGGAATTGTATAAATATTCCAACATATTGTTTACAATCACGGACAAGGACGGAAAAACGGTAGCCGCGTCCCATCTTCCCTTATCCGAAGAAGCTGCAAACAAAGAACTGGAGTACAGCAGCGTACGGTCTGAATGGCTTGATTACGCCGATACCCTCGTAACCGTGCAGGTGAATCCCACCCTACCCTACCGGGATGCTTTCAAAATCACGCAGGTTATTTTGGTTTTAGTCTACAATCTCCGCTACGCCATGCCCTATATCGCCGTAGGCTGTGCCGTTCTGTACCTGATCCTGTTGATTGTTTTGATGTGCGGGGCGGGTCACCGTCGCCGCTCCGAGGATATCGCGTGCAGTTGGTTTGACCGTATCCCCCTGGATCTTTTGCTTCTTTTGTATCTCATTCTGTTTGTTTTGCACATCGGTGTTTCCGATATGCTGTGGGGTGCGCCCTATCGGGTGTGGAATGCTCTCATCGGGCTCGCGGCTTTTGCCGATGCGATACTGCTGACGGTACTGATGACCACGCTGGCCGTCCGCGCAAAGAGCGGCACGGTACTAAAAAACACCGTGATCTGGCGGACTCTCGCGCTGGCCTGGCGGATCGTCGCATTCCTTTGGCGCCGCATCGTATGGCCGATTCTTCGCTTCATCGGGCGGGGCATCGTGCGTTTCTTCCGCTTTATCGGCCTTGCCCTGGGATCCCTCCCACTGATCCCGAAAACCGCTTTGCTGGTCGCCGTAAACGGTGTGGCGGATCTTCTTATACTCATCATAACCCGGGGAGTATGGGGTATCGCGATTCCGTTTCTTCTTTTCAAAGATACATGTCTTGCTCTGCTCCTGCTCGCCGCATCGGCCATGATGCGGAAGATACAGGCGGGCGGCCAAAGAATGGCGGCAGGCCATTTGGATACCCCCATTGACGAAAAATATACGTACGGCGATTTCCGGGATTTTGCCCGTACGATGAATCAGTTGGGGGAGGGAATGGGACGTGCTGTGGAAGAGAGAATGAAAAGCGAGCGATTCCGCACGGAATTGATCACCAACGTGTCCCACGACATCAAAACGCCCCTCACCTCCATCGTTAATTACGTGGATCTGATAAAGAAGGAAAACATAACCGATGAGCCGCTGGCGGAATACATCCGCGTGCTGGACAGACAGTCCGCCCGGCTGAAAAAGCTGACGGAGGATCTGATCGACGCCTCTAAGGCCGCAACCGGTAACGTCAGTGTGAATCTCACGCCCTGCGATGCCGCCGTACTGATCGGACAGATCGAGGGAGAATACGGAGAGCGCCTCACCGATCGGAATCTGTCACTGGTGGTAACGAAGCCGAATGATCCTATCACTATTGTGGCGGACGGACGGCTGATCTGGCGGGTGTTTGATAATCTGATGAGCAACATCCTCAAATACGCTATGCCCGGCTCCCGTGTGTATCTGGATCTGCGCACGAAGGAGGGCACCGCCTGCTTCACTTTCCGCAATATGTCCGCCGCCCCCTTGAACGTTCCGGAGGAAGAGCTTTTGGAACGGTTCACCCGGGGAGACGCCTCCCGCTCCACCGAAGGAAGCGGTCTGGGATTGTCCATTGCCAATTCCCTGACGGAGTTGCAGGGAGGGCGTCTGTCACTGCACGTGGACGGCGATCTGTTCAAGGTAACCCTCACATTCCCGCTGAAATAATAAAAGGACGGCTGTTTGACAGCCGTCCTTTTCCGTTAAAACAAAATCCGCACCTCAAACCGGCGGCCGCAGCGGGGACACGCCGCGGTGTGCTGGCCTCTGCGATGGGGCAGACGAAGCATCGCTCCGCAATCGGGACATTTGCGAAAGACCGCCGTGCGGCATTCCTTAATCCGCCGCCACTGCAAACTGAAAAATCCCTTCACCGGATTCCACATTTTCAAAAAGAGGGCGTTCTCCGCCTGGCGGCGGGCAATGTTCCGCGACATCATACGAAACGTCATATAGATAAGGCACAACCACGCCAGCGCGGTCACTGCGGCGGATCCCGTCAGGATACCGATAAGCCAAAGGCCAATCCACAAAACGTTCAGCGCCCGATACAGGGCATCTACGCCGTAGCGGCCGTACATAAATGTCATCAGTTTATTTTTCCAGTTGCTCATAATTCCACCCGTTTCCGTTGTATGGTGTTATTGTATCATATCCTACCCCGCAATATGTGAACGTATTTCGGTGGGGTTGTAAATTTCCTTCGGGATTTCCTTGCATTTTGCCGCCGGATGTGCTACCATATCCCCAAACTGATAAACGGAGCCACGTTATGAATATCTGCCACGGCAATCCAAACGATACAACAAGGATCCCCCAGGAACAATCCTGCTACACCTTGCTGGATTCACTGCATATCCCCTACGATCGGATCGACCACGCCCCCGCCTTTACTATGGAGGCCTGTGCCGAGATCGATGCCGTATTCGGTACGAAGATGTGCAAGAATCTCTTTCTGCGCAACAGCAACGGAAGTGCCTTTTATCTTCTTCTCATGCCCGGGGATAAGCCCTTCAAGACGAAGGAGCTGTCCGCCCAAATTATGAGCACCCGCCTTTCCTTTGCCGACGAAAACCATATGCGGGAATACCTGGATCTGACACCCGGATCGGTAACCGTAATGGGACTGGCCAACGATCGGGAAAACCGGGTACAGCTGCTCATCGACCGGGACGTATACGAAGAGGAATATTTCTGCTGTCATCCCTGCATCAATACCAGCAGCATCCGTCTGCGTACCGCCGATCTGCTGGAGCGGTTTCTGCCCGCCGTTCATCACGCCCCGCGGTTGGTCACCCTGACGGGATGCGTATTGTGAAAAAATATTTTTCAACTTTTTTTGCAAAAGGTATTGCTTTTTGAAAAAGTATGTGATATACTATACAGGCTGAAACGAAATGGCCTGTTAGTCAAGCGGCTAAGACGTCGCCCTCTCACGGCGAAGACGGGGGTTCGATTCCCCCACGGGTCACCAAAAAATAACGCATCCCAATCGGGGTGCGTTATTTTTTCAAAAAGCTCCTCCCTTCTCTTCCCTCTTGCAATCCTGCCGATCCTATGTTATACTACAGACAGTTCAACATATTTTGCACCCCGCATATTACGAATTACGAGGTATAAACAAATGCTCGAACATATTGTTACGATAATTCTGGAAATTCTGATCCCCATTTGTGAACTGATCGGAATTTTTGTGGTGGCGGTGTCCGCCATATCCGCATTCCTGCACTATCTGTACGGACTGATCAAAAAGGATGCCTACGATATCAAATTCCAGCTGGCCAACGGCCTGGCACTCAGTCTGGAATTCAAGATGGCGGCAGAGATTCTGAAAACCGTATCCGTACGGGATTTTGAGGAGCTGACCGTATTGGCCATCGTCATCGTGCTCCGCGCGCTCCTCTCCTTCCTCATCCATTTTGAGATGAAGCACAGAAACTGATTCCTGTCGGCAAGGATCGCTCCGCATCCGGTAGCGATCCTTTTTGTTTTCACAACAATTCCCCTTGACAGAATGCGACCGAATACGCTATAATATGTGTCGGCCTAATGATATTTATATATATGTAAGTATTTTTATATCGCGAAAGGATTTGTTATGTTACCCGCTATTATTCTTTTTGCTATTACCTACGTCCTTATGCTGAGTTTCAGCAAGTACCGTCCCTACATTGCACTGGCCTCCGGCGTGATTTTTATTGTCAGCGGTATGCTTCCCCTGGGCAGCGTGATCGGGGAATTGGACTTTAACGTACTTCTGATGATCGCCGGCACCATGGGCCTGGTCGCTCTGTTTATTGAGAGCAAGATGCCTGCCCTCCTGGCCGATCTGATCATGGAAAAGGTGCCCAACGTTATGTGGGCCGCCGTTTCCCTGTCGTTGTTCGCCGGATTCATCTCTGCGTTTGTGGACAACGTGGCCACCGTTTTGATGATCGCTCCCGTGGCACTTGAGATCTGCCGCAAGCTGAAGACCAATCCCGTTCCTTTCCTGATCGGCATTGCCGTTTCCTCCAATCTGCAGGGTGCGGCTACCCTGGTCGGTGATACCACCGCCATCATGCTGGGTTCTGAGCTCAATATGACCTTCATGGATTTCTTCTGGTATCGCGGCAAGCCCGGCATATTCTTCGCCGTGGAATTGGGTGCTGTGATTTCTGCCTTCATCCTGGCGTTCCTCTTCCGGAAAGAGAAAGATCCCATTCCGAGATCCGCCGAGCGCACCAAGGTAACGGACTACGTTCCCACCGTTCTTCTTCTCGGAGCCATTGGCCTGCTGGTATGCGCATCTTTTGCCCCCGACAGCTGGAATCTGCCGGAGGAGATCAACGGTCTGCTCTGCTGCGGCGTTCTGGTGATCGGCCTGATCTACAACCTGATCAAAAAGAGAAACGTTTCCGCCCTTATCGCTCCCCTGAAGGACATCGACTTTGAGACGCTGGGCCTGCTGGTTGGCCTCTTCCTCATGATCGGCGGTATGAAGCACACCGGCGTTATTGCGGCACTGGGTCAGCTGCTGGCCGATCTGGGCGGCGGCCATCTGTTCCTGATGTACACCATCATCGTATGGGCCTCCGTTCTGATCTCCGCATTTATTGATAACATTCCCTACGTGGCAACCATGCTTCCCGTCATTGCCGTTCTGGCACAGCAGATGGCACCCGGATTGGGTGTGGATGCCAATACGGTGGCTATCCCGCTGTATTTCGGTCTGCTCTCCGGTGCTACTCTGGGCGGCAACATCACCCCCATCGGCGCTTCCGCCAACATCACCGGCATCGGTATTCTCCGCCGGGAGGGATACGAAGTCAAAAACAGCGACTTCTTCCGCATCGGTATCCCCTTTACTTTGGCAGCCATCATCCCCGCATACATCTTTATCTGGCTGTTCTTCGGCGTTTGATAATGCATAATAAAAAGCACCTCTTGCGAGGTGCTTTTATTTTATATCTTAATCTTGAAACATTCGGAATACCGGGTAAGGTAGTCTTGGATTTTTTCGTGATACGACACCAGACGGGGCTCCTCCAGCATTTTCTGCATTTGATGAGTGAAACTGGCCCCCGGGTGCTTTACTCTCGGAAATCCGCTGATATACAACAGATCCGATATCTGTATGCTTTCCCGTGCATTCAAATGCCTATCCCACACGGCAAAGATTTTCTCCATATAGGCGTCGGCCTCAGCCTGTCGATCCAATTCCACAAGCAAGGATGCACAATGCATGTAATCCCACACAAGAGATCCCTCAAATATACCTCCGTACCGCCCGTCCAAAAGAATTTCATACAGCCCGGCGGCCTTTTCATAATAAAAAAGCTGTTGCCGGGGCGGCATATCCGGTGTGATCAGCTGACGGACGGACACCTCCGCCTGACTGACCATCCCGGTCAGCGTTTCCTTCACCTGGCGGTGATACGTCTCCCCCTCCATCACGTAGCGGGCGTACATCTCCCGGCTGTGGATAAAATAGGGTAATTTATTGTAATAATATTCCGCCTTTTTCTTGGTTTCCTCGTCCTGCGACTCGGCGCATACCGCCACCATAACCCGGTACATTTCATTGCGGAGCGTATCGTCGGTACAGCATTTTTCCACCCGTTCCGCCAGCGACAGCATCTTTTTCACTTTGTCATCGGAAAAATCCTTCCGCAGCACCACCGCCAGCATCACTTTAACATGGTTTTCGTAATGATACGGATTCATCTCGATCTCCCGCATCCATGCGTCGTATTCTCCTGCCCAGTCGTTGTGCCGCTTGTACATACTGATCTTCTTCAAAAACTCTTCCCGATGCTCCATCCCCCACACCGCATCCATGGAAAAAAGGGAATCGATGGAGCAACGGTACAGCACAGCGATTCGGGGAAGGAGGGCAATATCCGGGGAGAGCAGTCCCCGCTCCCATTTGGAAACGGTCTGGGAGGTGACTCCCAGATAATCCGCCACCGATTCCTGGGTCATATGATGGGCCAACCGTAATTCTTTCAGGTTATCTTTCAGCTCCATATTCACCTCAGGATTTGTTTTTCATCCAATAGTTGTACGTTTTTCGTCTCCACAGAAGCAACGCGATCAGATAGCACACGCAAGTAATCACCGCGCTCAGGGCATAGCCGATGAAGGATTCCCCGAAAATCGCACCGAAAATAAACAGGGGAATATAAATAAATGCCAAAGGCGATCCCGTGGGCTTTTGGGTTATCAACTCAGTCATCGCATTGACGGTGAAGCAAAGCATGACGATGGCCGCGAGGGAAATCAGCGTTTTCACCTCCCGCCGCAAGATCTTCCACAAGTCGTCGATAAAGGACACGTAGTCGCTCTCTTTATAATCCGAGAGCACTTCCTTTTCCCCATCGGAATTTTTAATTTTCATAAAATACAAAAGGAAGAATCCGCATGCCCCGCTGGTCATAAGGCATACGAAAAATAGTTTTAGTGCTTCATTTTCAACACCGCTGAGTATGGCACCCCACACAATATAGAGCGCAATATACGCCGCCAAAGTGGAGGCCGATGCCAAGGTAATATTCCACAAAATCTTTTTCATAAGGTTCTCCCTATCGTGATTTCATAAACACAATAGCCGATATGCGAATATGTTTGGCTGTATGTTATGTTCCGTATTCATTATATCATAGGCGTGTCGTACAGTAAATGGACAATATGGCACACCCCACTGTCCGTTTTGTATCAGTTTCGGCTACCCGATGTTTGAACACAACACTGCAGACAAAAACAAAACTCCGCCCTCGTGGGGTGAAGTTCGGCTTTTCGCTATCCATACCCGATGTTAAACCGGCTCTGCCCGCCTATGTGCTTCCCACCAAAAACAAAACTCCACCCTCGTGGGGTGAAGTTCGGCTTTTCGCTATCCATACCCGATATTAAACCGGCTCTGCCGGCACCCTCGTGAGGTGAAGTTCTATCTATAGATGCCGCCACCCGATTCTTGGGGGCGGCAACTTGCCGCTGGTGCTCCTGACAGGGGTCGAACCTGCACGCTTGCGCACTGGATCCTAAATCCAGCGTGTCTGCCAATTCCACCACAGGAGCCTATCGGAAAAGCACACCTATTGTATCATATCCGCCCCCCGGTGTCAAGGACTTCCCTCTTGCAAAATCCACCGCCGTTGGTGTATAATATACACATAAAGTATACCCAATCCCAAAGGAGGGATTCGTACGAAACAATATTCCGTGACCGGCATGAGCTGTGCCGCCTGCAGTGCCCGGGTGGAAAAAGCCGTGCGTGCCGTGCCCGGCGTCACCGAGTGCGCCGTCAGTCTTTTGACCAATTCCATGGGCGTCAGCGGCACCGCATCGGAGGATGCGATTCTGCAAGCCGTACAGGATGCGGGATACGGTGCGTCGCCCAAGGGTGCCGGTGCACAAAAATCCGACTCCGGAGATGCCGACGATAAGGAAACGCCGGTGCTCCGCCACCGTTTGATATCGTCCCTTGCCTTCCTGATCGTCCTCATGTATATCTCCATGGGACACACCATGTGGGGATGGCCGCTGCCGGCGATCCTTGCCGAGAATCCCGTGGCCATCGGTCTGTGCCAGCTGCTTCTCACCGCCGCTGTCATGGTGATCAATCAGAAATTCTTTGTCAGCGGATTCCGTGCCCTGCTCCATCGTTCCCCCAATATGGATACGCTGGTGGCGCTGGGCTCTGCCGCCGCCTTCGGTTACAGCACCTACGCGTTGTTTGCTATGTCCCACGCACAGATGCTGGGGCATGCAGAGCATGCCGCCCACTATCTGCACGAGTTCTATTTTGAATCGGCAGCTATGATCCTGACGCTGATCACCGTAGGCAAAATGCTGGAAGCACACTCCAAGGGCAAGACTACCGATGCCCTCCGGGGCCTGATGAATCTGGCACCCAAGACGGCCACCGTGATCCGCAGCGATGCGGAAATCAGTATTCCCGTCACCGACGTTGTGCGGGGGGACGTATTCGTGATTCGCCCCGGCGAGAGCATCCCTGTGGATGGGATTGTGCTGGAAGGCGAAAGCGCCGTGAATGAATCCGCCCTGACAGGCGAAAGTATCCCTGCGGACAAGTCCGTGGGAGATAAGGTATCCGCCGGCACCATCAACCAATCGGGATTTTTGCGGTGCGAAGCCACCCAGGTAGGCGAGGATACCACCCTGTCCCGTATCATTCAGATGGTCAGTGATGCGGCAGCCACCAAGGCCCCCATCGCCAAAATCGCCGATACCGTGTCCGGCATCTTCGTGCCGGTAGTCATCGGCATCGCCGCCGTAACCACCGTAGTGTGGCTGCTTCTCGGTGAATCCGCAGGATTCGCTTTGGCACGGGGCATTTCCGTGCTCGTGATCAGCTGTCCCTGCGCTCTCGGATTGGCTACCCCTGTGGCCATTATGGTGGGCAACGGCGTTGGCGCGAAAAACGGCATTCTCTTTAAGACCGCCGCCTCTTTGGAGGCAACGGGACGCACCCAGATCGTGGTGCTGGACAAAACGGGCACCATCACCTCCGGTGAGCCAAAGGTAACGGATATCCTCCCCGCCGACGGTGTGAGTGAGGATGAGCTTCTCACTGCCGCCGCTTCCTTGGAGGTAAAAAGTGAGCATCCCCTGTCCCGTGCCGTTCTGGAAGAAGCGAGCCGCCGGGGAATCTCCCCGCGGGACGTATCGGAGTTCTCCATCCTTCCCGGCCGCGGGCTGACCGCCACGCTGGAGGGAGAGATTCTGTGGGGCGGAAACGGCGATTTCCTCTCCCAAAAGGTATCCATCCCCACCGAGGTGCGGGATGCAGCCGCCGCATTGGCCGAGGCCGGCAAGACACCGCTGTTCTTTGCCCGCGATGACCGTCTGCTGGGCGTGATCGCCGTGGCGGACGTGATCAAGGAAGACAGCCCCCGGGCCATCCGCGAAATGCAGAACATGGGCATCCGCGTGATCATGCTGACGGGCGATAACGAAAAAACCGCCCGTGCCATCGCCGCCGAGGCGGGCGTGGACGAGGTGATCGCTTCCGTATTGCCTGACGGAAAGGAAGCGGTGATCCGCTCCCTCACCGAGGAAGGAAAAGTCGCCATGGTGGGCGACGGCATCAACGACGC